>JBJMNM010000199.1:0-6636 GCA_045804305.1 Gemmatimonadaceae bacterium
GTGCCCCAGCACGGGCGCCAGTGGGCTTGGTGGTCCGGCTGGAGGTGGGAGTACGGCGCGCGGGCATGGTCGGGGTGCAGGGCGGAGACGGGAATATACCGGGTAATGAGCCCGCGTGCGCCCCCTTGCGACGCTGCCGCGCCGGGACATGTGCAAGGCCGGTCGGGGTTCACGTCTCCCCTGCGAACCCTCTCCTTCGAGGTCGTCCATGTCTGTCATCGTTGCCGGCGCGCGCAACCGCCGCCGCGTTTCGCTCCTGCTCGTCGCCGCACTGGTCTCTCCCACCGTGGCCGCTCGCGCACCCGACGCCCCACACCGCGCGGCGGTGACGGTCGTCGCCGGTCGCATCACCGACGTCAACGGCACGCCACTCGGTCAGGCCACCGTCTCCGTCGCCGAGCGCGGGCTGCGGACGAACAGCGGCAGCGACGGACGGTTCATCCTCCGCGTGCCACGTGAGGGCGAGCGCGAGTCCGTCCTGGTCGGCGTTGCACGCATCGGGTATGAGCGGCGCGACCTCCGCGTCGCGCTGCATGGCGACACCGTCACCCTGAACGTACAGCTTCTGCCGGCGCAGACCCGGCTCGAGCAGAGCGTCGTGACGGCCAAAGTCGATGGCGCCGCTCAGCCCGCACCCGAATCGAGGAAGCTCGAGCGCGATGCGATCATGCTCCGTGGCAGTGGAGGCGCACGCAAGGACGCGGCGGCTCCTCCGTACCTCGGCGCGACGCTTGGCTATCCGGAGCGGCGTCCTGTCCGGGATCCCGCGTCGCATCTGCGCCGCGCGCCCGCCGACAGCGGCAACACCGAAGCGTACGACCACATCGACGAGAACAGCTTTCGCTCGCCGCTCGTGGCGCCGCTCTCGACCTTCTCCGTGGACGTGGACCGCGCGTCGTACGCGAACGTGCGCCGATACCTCAATCGCGGTCAGCTCCCGCCGCGCGACGCCGTGCGCATCGAGGAGCTCGTGAACTACTTCCCGTACGGCGATCCGGCCCCCGGCGAGGAAGACGCGCCGATCCGGATCACGACGGAGATCGCACCGGCACCATGGAACAGCTCGCACGATCTCGTGCGCATCGGCCTCCGTGCGCGTGACGTGGACATGCGCCGCGCGCCGCCGAGCAATCTCGTCTTCCTGGTCGACGTGTCGGGCTCGATGATGGGCCCCGGCCGGCTCCCGCTCGTGAAGCAGTCGCTCGCCATGCTTGTGAGCCAGCTTCGCGAGGAGGACCGCGTGGCGATCGTGGTGTACGCGGGACGCGCGGGACTCGTGCTCCCCTCCACGTCGGACAAGCAGCGCATCCTTGCCGCGCTCGAGGGCCTGGAGGCCGGCGGCTCGACCGCCGGCGGCGCGGGCATCAAGCTCGCCTACGACGTGGCGCGTGAGAACTTCATCCGCCGCGGCAACAATCGCGTCATCCTCTGCACCGACGGCGACTTCAACGTCGGCCAGTCGAGCGACGGCGAGCTGGTGAACCTGATCGAGGACCGCCGCAAGGAGGGCGCGTACCTCACGATCCTCGGCTTCGGCATGGGGAACTACAAGGACGCGAAGATGGAGAAGCTCGCCGGCGCGGGCAATGGCAACTACGGCTACATCGACGATCTCCTCGAGGCGCGCAAGATGCTCGTCAAGGAGATGGGCGGCACGCTGCTGACCGTGGCCAAGGACGTGAAGCTCCAGGTCGAGTTCGATCCCACGCGCGTCCAGGCGTATCGTCTGCTCGGCTACGAGGATCGGCTCCTGCGCGACGAGGACTTCACGAACGACGCGAAGGACGCCGGCGATGTGGGCGCGGGTCACAGCGTGACGGCCCTGTACGAGATCGTGCGCAGCGACGTGCGCCTCGACGTGAAGCTCCCGGAGGTGGCGCCGCTGCGCTATCAGCGGCAGACGGTGCGCGGAGCGGCGCCGGCGAACGAGCTCCTGCACGTCGCCATGCGATACAAGGCCCCCGACGGCGAGCGCAGCATGCTCGTCACGCATCCCGTGCGCGCGAACCGTATCATCGGGGACACTCCGTCGGAGTCCATGCGCTTTGCCAGCGCCGTGGCCGGCTTCGGGATGCTGCTGCGTCAGTCGCCCAACGCCGGCACGCTCACCTGGCCTCAGGTGATCTCGCTCGCGAGCGGCGCGCGTGGTGCGGACCCGGAGGGCTATCGCGCGGATTTCATCCGGCTCGCCGAGCTGGCGCAGTCGCTGAGCCGCCGCAGCATTGCCGAGGTGCCGGACCGGCCGAGGTAGCCTCGCGGTTCACTCGACCGGATACTCACTGACCGAGGAACTCACAACAGAGAACGCAGTTGCCATTCGGCATCGGGCAACTGCGTTCTCTGTGTTCAGTCATTCAGTCCCGAGGACCCAGTCGAGTCGACCGCTCCAGAGGCTCGACACCCGCACGCCTCGGCCGCATCATTCCGCATGCCCGAATACGCCCATCTCCAGGTCGACACCACCGACGGCGTCCGCACGATCACGCTCGATCGGCCGGACAAGCTCAACGCCGTCAACGGCGCCCTCGCCACGTCGCTCGTGACGGCGCTCTCCGATGCCGGACGCGAGGACGCCGTGCGCGTCGTCGTGCTGACCGGTGCGGGTCGCGCGTTCTGCGCGGGGCTCGATCTCTCCGCGCCGCCGGAGCTGCCGACGGCCACGCGCGCCGAGCGACTCGATCCGTACGCCTGGGTGGGTAGTTGGGTGCTGGCCGTTCTGGCCTGCGAGAAGCCCGTGGTGGCCGCAGTGAACGGCGCCGCCGCGGGCGCCGGCTTCGGACTGGCGCTCGCGTGCGACATCCGGCTCGTCGCGTCGTCGGCCAGGATGACGGCGGGCTACGTGCGGCGCGGCTTGAGTCCCGACGCGGGCGTGAGCTACTTCCTGCCGCGCCACGTCGGCCTCGCGCGCGCCGCGGACATCCTGCTCACCGGCCGCGACGTGGACGCCGCCGAAGCGGAACGCATCGGGCTCGCGGCGCTCGTGATCCCCGATGCGGAGCTCACGACGACCGCGGCGACGTACGCGAGCACCCTCGCCACTGGAGCGCCCATCGCCCACGCGCTCACGAAACGTCTCCTCACACGGACCTTCGACCGCCCACTCGACGCCGCGCTCCGGGAAGAGCTCACGCACATCAAGTATTGCTTCACCACCGCCGACGTGGGCGAGGCCATGACCGCATTCCGGGAGAAGCGGAAACCCCTCTTCAGAGGGGCCTGAGACAGGCCACGATTCGGTACGCCTCAGCACGCTTCCGCGTGCACGCATCCTGCGAGGAGTAGCCCTCGTATCCGTACGATCGCGACCTCAACAGGAGCAGCAGTCATGACCAAGTTCCTACTCGCCGCGGCCTTCGTCGCCGCGATTGCCGCCCCCGCCGCCGCGCAGAGCGCAGCCGTCTCTGGCAATGTGCAGCCGAGCAAGGCCGCGCGCGTGGACGTGAAGGTGAACCAGAGCCTCGCGAGCAGCGCGAAGATCAGCGGTGACTCCGCATTCGCGCTCGCGCGCGCACACGCCGACAACGGCGAGGTCAGCTCGGCGGAGCTCGAGAATTCCGGCGGCCGGCTGGTGTACGAGGTGCACGTGCTCAACAAGAGCAAGCGGGCCAGCACCGTCACCATCGACGCCATGACTGGCGAAGTGGTGGAGGCCAAGCAGCATGGCGGCCTGAAGTCGACCACCATGCACCACAAGGAGAACAAGAAGCTCCTCGACGCCAAGCGCGACTCGGCGGCCAAGACCCCGTGATCACCGCGCGGCGCGCTTGCGCCGCGCATGGCCACGACGGAGCTTGAAGCGCCCGGCCGGACTGTCGTCCGGCCGGGCGCGCGTTCATGAATGGAGCTCGTCGTCCTGAGCGCAGCGAAGGACCCGCACCTGCCGGTCCTCCATTCCACCAGATAACACGTCTACTCGTGCGCCTCGTCCATCGTCTGCTCGGTCCTCTCGCCCTGCTCGTTGCCGCCGCCGCCTCCGCGTCCGCGCAGGCTCCGCTCCGCATCGCGTACCGTATCGCGATGCCGGATCCCGCGTCGCATCTGTACGAGATCGCGCTGGACGTGGACGGCACCCGCGGCACCACGTTGTCGCTCCAGCTCCCCGTCTGGTCGCCCGGCCGCTACGCGCGCATGGACTTCGCGAAGAATATCGAGCAGTTCACCGCGACCGACGCGAATGGCACGCCGCTCACCTGGACCAAATCCGATGGCTCGCGCTGGATCGTCAATACGCGCGGCGCGCGCGGCGTCCGCGTCCGTTACAAGTCGTTCGACAACGCCCTCTCGGGCACGTTCAGCGTGCTCGATACCGCCCACGCCAACTGGAACGGCGCGTCGTTGTTCATGTACGTGGAGGGACACAAGCAGGATCCCGTCACGCTCGCCATCACGCCGCCAGCCGGATGGCACATCCTCAACGGCGACACACGCTCGACCGATCAGCGCGACTTCCGCTTCGAGAACTACGATCGCCTCATCGATACGCCCACCGAGATCGCGCCGGCGATGATGGTGGACTCGTTCTACGTGGATGGGAAGAAGTACCGCACCATGGTCCACCACAACGGCGCCGTGCCAGCCGGCGTCCGCCGCCGCTTCGTCGGCGACGTGGAGAAGCTGGTGCGCTATGAGAACGGCGTCTTCGGCGCGCCGCCCCTCGACCAGTACACCTTCCTGTTCAACATCGGGTATGCTGGCGGCGATGGCATGGAGCATCTGTACTCCACCCAGATCATCAATCGGCGGCCGTGGGCCGATTCGATGCTCGTGCTTCCCGGCATCGGCACCGCGGCGCACGAGTACTTCCACGTCTGGAACGTGAAGCGCGTCCGTCCTGCCGCGCTCGGACCCTTCGATTACACGCGCGAGCAGTATCAGCCCAGCCTGTGGGTGGCGGAGGGATGGACGCAGTACTACGGACAGGCAGCCCTCCACAGGAGTGGCATCACCGGCCTGGACGAATTCTATCGCGGCATGGCCGGCATCGTCCGCGAAAACCTCACCGCCCCCGGCCGCAAGGAGGTGTCGGCCCGCATGGCGTCGTTCCACGCGCCTTTCTGGGACGGCGCGGCGCAGCAGCAACCCACCAACGGTGCCAATACCTTCATCAGCTACTACACGAAAGGCGCGGGGCTCGCGCTCTACCTCGACCTGTACATCCGGGAGAAGACGGGGAACCGGCGCTCGCTCGACGACGTTTTCAATGCGCTGAAGCGCCGCACGTGGAATGCCCCGAATGCCACCTACTATCTGCAGGGCAGGGGTTACACGGAGCTGGACGTCGAGCGGGCGACGACGGACGTGGTGGGGGAAGACATGCATCCATGGTTCGACCGCCATGTCGGCGGCACGGAAGACCTCGACTACGACGCGCTGCTGGCCGGCGCCGGCCTCCGGGTGGTGCGAGGCGATGTGTGGCGCATCGAGGAGATTACGGACGCGACGCCCGCGCAGCGCGCGGTACGCGACGGATGGAGCTCGGGACGCCACGGCTGAGCGTTTGCATGAGGGCGAGGTCGCCGCCCCCTTCGTTCCGTATCCCGCGCGATGTCTGATCCCTCTGGTCCGCACGCACTGCTCCTCGCCGAAGCGCTCGACTCGCTGCCCGATGCCGTGACGGTGCTGGACTACGACTTCCGCGTCCGCTATCTCAACGCGACGGCCGCGCGAACCCTGCGCGAGAGTGGGATCGAGCCGGCGTCGGTCGTCGGAAGGGTCCTGTGGGACGCCATGCCCGCGGCGCTCGGCTCGGAGTGGGAGACGTCACTGCGCCGAGCTGCCGCCGAGCGCGTGACGGTCACGTTCGAGCGGCACGCACCCGCACTGGGACGGTGGACGGAGACGCGCATCGTACCGTCCGCCGACGTGATCACGGCCTACACGCGCGACCTGACGGAGCGCCACGAAGCCGAGCAGCGTGCCGACGAGAGTCGCGCGCTCCTGCACGCGATCCTCAACAACACCACGGACGCCCTCTTCGTGAAGGATCTCGAGGGTCGATACCTCGCGATCAACTTCGCCGGCGCCGCCGTGCTCCATCGCACGCCGGAGGAAGTTGTGGGGCACACGAACTTCGACTTCCTCCCGTCCGAGATCGCCGAGGCACTGCGGCAGGGGGAGCTCGAGGTGTTGCGCACCGGCACGACCGTGCGGAAGGAGGACGTCGTGCGGGTGGACGGTCTCCCGCGGTACTACCTCACGTCGCGCGGACTCTGGCGCGACGCGGAAGGCGTGATTGCCGGCATCGTCGGCATCGCGACGGATATCACGGAACGCCGCCGGCGCGAGAAGGCCACCTCGCTGCTCGCCGATGCCGGGCGCGTGTTGGCTGAATCGCTCGACTTCCGAATCACGCTCAACGCCGTCGCCAGGCTCGTCACGCCCGCCCTCGCCGATTGGTGCACGGTGGTGCTTCGGAACGGCGAGGGAGCGCTCGAGACGGTCGCTGTCGCGCACGCGGATCCCGAGAAGGTGGCGTGGGCGCGTGAGGTGGGCGAACGATACCCGATCGACGCATCGTCATCGACCGGCGTGCCGAACGTCGTGCGCACCGGCGTGTCCGAGCTGTACACGAACATCACCGACGAGATGATCGTCGGCGCGGCGAAGGATGCGGAGCACCTCGAGCTGCTGCGACAC
>JBJMNM010000200.1:0-4801 GCA_045804305.1 Gemmatimonadaceae bacterium
AGATCGGAGGGAAGCCCGAGGTTGAGCAGCATGATCACGAACAGGAACACGACCATGATCGCGCCGGCGTAGACGAGCACCTGGATGACGCCGATGAACTGCGCATCGAGCAGCACGTACATCGCCGCGAGGCTGAACATGGTGGTCACGAGCCAGAGCGCCGCCGCGACGGGACTCTTGCGAGTGACGAACGCAAGCGCGGAGGCGATCGCGACGATCCCGAAAAAGTAGAAGTGAAAGACGTAGAAGAGTGGGAGCTCGTTGTGGGTCATCTCACTCCCCCTTCGGATCCATCGGGTCCCAGAGCTCGCTGACCGGATGGGTTTGCGCCATCAGCCGCTCGAGATCATAGACGAACCCGTCGCGACTGTACTCGGAATTCTCGTAGTGGCGCCCCACGTGGATCGCCTCCTCCGGGCACACCTCCTGGCAGTACCCGCAGAAGATGCAGCGAAACTCATCGATCTCGAACAGCAGCGGATAGCGGTTGCCCTTCTCGTCCTCGCCGGGCACGAGCTTGATGCAGTTGGCCGGGCAGACGGTGGGGCAGAGCCCGCAGCCCACGCACTTCGCCTTGCCGTCCTCCGTGGTGAGCATGCGGTGCGTGCCACGCCACCGCTTGCTGATCGACTCCTTCTGCTCCGGATACTGCGTGGTGACCTTCTCCGGGTTGAGCATGTGCTTGAGCGTGTGCTTCATCCCGGTGAGGGTGGCACGCACGTAGCTCGTCTGCTCGATCGGTCGCTCGACGACCTTCACGCCGATGGACATCAGTCTCCGGACTCGGGGAGAAGTGAGGGGGCGTGCCGACCACCGGCCACAGCCCGCAACTTGGCAACGTCGCGCTGATCGAGGCGCGAGTACGCGGGGCTGATGATCCGGCCCCGATCGAGAATCATGAAGAGCACGATCACGGCGACGATGTTGAACATCGCCAGTCCGAGATGGAACGGCCACGAGCCCTGCGCGAACCCGAGGTACTGCAGCACGACGATCAGGCCGGCGACGGCGACGATGTACAAAAGCGCCAACGGCAGCATGAACTTCCAGCCCAGCGACATCAGCTGGTCGTAGCGGAAACGCGGCAGCGTCCAGCGAATCCACATGAACAGGAAGAGGAAGAACAACGTCTTCGTGGCGAAGGCGCCGAGCGTGAGCAGCGTCTTCAGGCCCGTGTGCGGCGCCAGGTTGTCCCACAGGGTGAAGGGAATGTCCCAGCCCCCGAAGAACAGCGTCGCCATGAGCGCGCTCGCCGTGATCATGTTGCAGTACTCGGCGATGAAGAACAGCGAGAACTTCATCGCGCTGTACTCGGTGTGGTACCCGGTGATCAGCTCGGACTCCGCCTCCGGCAGGTCGAAGGGCAGCCGGTTCGTCTCGGCAAAGGCGGCGACGAGAAAGATGAAGAACGCCACCGTGAGGTTGATGACGTTCCAGGTCTGGAACGCCTGCTGGTTCACGATGCGGCTCAGCGAGACGTTGCCCGCCAGAAGCAGCACGGGAATGGTCGCCATGCCCATGGCAATCTCGTAGGAGATCATCTGCGCGCTCGACCGCAGCCCGCCGAGCAGCGCGTACTTGTTGTTGGACGACCAGCCGGCGAGCACGATCCCGTACACGCCTAGAGACGAGATGGCGAGAACGAACAGGAAGCCCACCGGCAGCGGCGCGAGCACCATCTCGACGATGCCCCAGCGGCTGCCCCACGGCGCGGCGAACGGAATCACCGCCCACGTGATGAGCGCGGGGATGAACGACAGCACCGGCGCGAGGATGAACAGCGGCAGGTTCGCCGCGTCCGGGTAGGTCTCCTCCTTCACGAAATTCTTCACCCCATCGGCGATCGGCTGGAGCCATCCCTTGCCGACGCGGTTCGGACCGTGCCGGTCCTGCATCCACGCCGAGATCTTTCGCTCAGCGAGGGTGAGGAGTGCCGCACCCAGCATGTACACGGTGAAGATCGCGATCAGCTTCACGAGCGTCGCGGTGATCCAGAAGCCGAAGCCGGGCTCCGTGGTCGGGCCGGCGATCTGCAGCAGCACGAGCGGAAGCGTCATGCGCGCGCCTCCGCCATGGCGTCGGACGTCAGCGCTCCCTTGAGCGCGAGCGTGTCGTACGACATGCCCGCGAATCCCGGCTGCGACGCCACGAGTGCATCGAACACCGCGGACGCGGTCCAGTACCCCTGCCCTTCACCCATCGCGGCGAGCAGGTCGCCGACGACGAAGTAGCTCGGGCGCGCCAGACCGGGCGCCGCCTTGGCCTGGAGAAAGCGCTGCACGCGCCCGCGCAGATTGGTGAAGGTGCCTTCCTCTTCAACGCAGTTCGCGATCGGCAGCACGACCGTCGCGCCATGGCGCGCCCACGCCGGCAGCGTCGTGCCGATGACGATGACCGCGCCCGCCTTCGCGGCGGCGCCGGCGTCGACGCCGGCGAGCTCCTCGTCGGCCACGACGAGCACGTCACCCGCCTGCATGCCGCTCAGCGGCGCATCCGCGCGCGTGAACCCGGCCAGCTCGGCGCCCCTCACGTTCGCGGCGCGATCGGGACGGAGCGCGAGGTCTTCGACGCCCGGCAGCGGAGCTTCCGGACCCTGATTCACGCGGAAGGAGCCGGCGCCGCTCGTCCGACGCACGAGCTTCCCGAGCAGGAACAGCGCCTCGTTGGACAGGTTCGGCGACGCGAGCACGAACGCCCGCTTGCCGTTGAGCAGCTGCGCGGCCGAGCGGAGCGCAATCTCCCAATCGGCCACCGCGAGCACGCCGTTCTGCCGCACCATCGGCTGGTCGACGCGGTCCGGGCGATTCATCCAGCGATAGTTCAGCCGCCCGTGATCGCACATGAAGTACTGGTTCACGTCCTCGTTCGGGCGCGGGCGCAGGCGCACCACCTGATTGTCCCGCGTCTCGACGATCATGTTGCAGCCCTGCGAGCAGTTGGGACAAACAGAGGCAGACCTGTCCAGATCCCAAGCTCTGGCCTTGTTCAGTGAGTCCTTGCTGAGGAGCGCACCAACCGGGCACAGGTCGATCACGTTGCCGGCCCACGGGTGCGTGAGGTCCTGCCCCTCGAACTTGCCGATCAACGCCCGATCGCCGCGCTCGGCCACGCTCAGCACCGGATCGTGCGCCACGTCGTCCATGAACCGCACGCAGCGCGTGCACAGGATGCACCGGTTCGCGACATACATGACGTCGCCGCCGAAGTCCTCCACCGGATTGAAGCGCTTCGGATCGCGGTAGCGGCCCTCGGCGCGGCCTTCCTGATAGGTGTAATCCTGGAGCTCGCACTCGCCGGCCTGATCGCAGATCGGGCAGTCGAGCGGATGATTGATGAGCAGCAACTCGAGGACGCCCTTGCGTGCCTCGAGCGCCTTCTCCGAGTGCACGTGCACCACCTGCCCCTCGGCGGCGGCTGTCGCGCACGACGGAGCGAGCTTGGGGGCCTTCTCCACCTCGACGAGGCACATCCGGCACACGCCGGCGACCGGCAGGCCTGGATGGTAGCAGTAGTGCGGCACGAGCACCCCCGCCATCTTCGCCGCCTCGAGGATGGACGTGCCGTCAGGCACGCTCACCTTCCGTCCTTCGATCGTCAGGTTCACCATCTTCACGTCCGCCATCAGGCCACCTGCGCGGGCACCATGTGGACCTTCCGCTTCTTGATCAGCGCCTCGAAGTCGGCGCGGAACTTGTTGATTCCCGAGACCACCGGCGTGGCGCACGAGTCGCTCAGCACGCAGATCGTCTTGCCGGTCATGTTCTCGGCGATGTCCATCAGGGTGTCGAGGTCTTCCGAAGTACCATCGCCGGCGACGATCCGCTCGAGGATCTTCGTCGTCCAGGCGGTGCCTTCGCGGCACTGCGTGCACTGGGCGCAGCTCTCGTGGGCGAAGAAGCGGGCGGCCCGCGCGATCTGCTTCACCAGATTCTGCGCGTCGTCGATCACGATGACGCCGCCGGAGCCGAGCATCGTACCGTTCGCCACGAAGCCTTCGTAGTCCATCGGGGATGCTTCCGCCTCGGCGAGCGTCTGGATCGGCACGCTGATGCCGCCCGGGATGATCGCCTTGAACTTGCGGCCCGGCAGCGGGCCGCCGCAGAGATCGTAGAGGAAATCCTTGAACGGGAAGCCGAGCGCCACTTCGTAGTTGCCCGGCTTGGCGATGTTGCCGCACACCGAGAACAGCTTGGTGCCGGTGCTCCGTGGATTGTCGGGGCGGCCGAAGGTCTTGTACCACGCGGCGCCGTTGTTCAGGATGTGCGGCACGGCCACGAGCGTCTCCACGTTGTTGATCGTGGTGGGCATGCCGAACAGGCCCGCGACCGCCGGGAAGGGCGGCTTGATGCGCGGGTTGCCGCGGCGCCCCTCCAGGGAGTTCATGAGCGCCGTCTCCTCGCCGCAGATGTACGCGCCGGCGCCCTTGTGCACGTAGACGTGCACCGTCTTGCCGGTGCCCATCGCGTTCGTGCCGAGGATGCCCGCCGCGTACGCTTCCTTGCACGCGGCGTTCATCTTCTCGAGCGCCTCGGTGTACTCGCCGCGGATGTAGACGTACGCGACCTCGGCGCCGATGGCGTACGCGCCGATCGCGCAGCCCTCGACCAGCGCGTGCGGCGTCCACCGCATGATCTCGCGGTCCTTGAAGGTGCCCGGCTCGGACTCGTCGGCGTTGCAGCACAGGTAGTGCGGCTTGCCATCTCCCGGCTTCATGAAGCTCCACTTCATGCCGGTCGGGAAGCCGGCGCCGCCGCGACCGCGGAGCCCCGACTCCTTCACGATGTTCACGATCTCGGCGGGC
>JBJMNM010000201.1:0-4594 GCA_045804305.1 Gemmatimonadaceae bacterium
GCTTTGACGTGCAGTTGATAGATGACGGCGTCGTGGTGCCAGGACGGGTCGGGTGGGCGGCGGTCGTCCATTACCAGTGCATGATGTTGCGTGGAGTGCTGCGATCGTGGCGCGGTCGTGCGGCGCGATGGCGTGATGATGGTGCAGTTGGCGAAAAACTTGCCAAGCGCGGGTCTGGGAGTGCGTACCTCTGCCGGTGCCGGCGGCAGGGCGCAACAAACAGGCCTCTGAGGGAGTCTACGTCACTGCCAAGAAGGACTTGTTGGAATGCGGCCCGGCGCGCACCCTTGCCGTCCTCTCGCCTCATCAGAACACCGACTGGGCGAGCTATTTTTTCGAGGCGCGGCGATCGGCCTGTCCCGCGCAGTCCAAGCTGGCGACGACGAAGACCCTGTACCCTGGCGTACCTCGCTGTCCCATTGCTTTGACGTGGCTCCGCAAGGGTCCCCATGTTCGGGCAGAGCTTCTCGAGAAAAAACGGAGTTATTGCCTGATGTTGCTCAGATTGCCCGAGTTCGTCGCGGGACAGCTTCGGGGACGCGATGCGTGGCAGGGCACACTCGCCAATGGAGGCTGGCTGCTGTCCCAGCAGCTCCTCCGCATGGGGGTGGGCCTCGTCCTCGGCGTCTGGATCGCGAGGTATCTCGGTCCCCTCCAGTACGGTGAGCTGAACTACTCCGTCGCGTTCGTGGCGTTGTTCAGTGGGCTCAGCACCCTGGGGTTGACGGCCATCGTCATTCGGGATCTCGTGCTCCGGCCGGAGCAGCGGGAGCAGATCATGATCGCCACGCTGCTGCTGCGGACTGCCGGCGCCGCCTGCGGCGTACTCGTCATCCTGGTCGTGGCGTACCTCACGCAGTCCGGCGACACGCTCATGCTGTCGCTGATCGCGATCGCCGCGTGGGGGACCATCTTCCAGTCGTTCGACGCGATCGATTTCTGGTTCCAGTCGCAGCTCCAGGCGAAATACTCCGTCTACGCGAAGAGCGCGGCGTTCCTGATCGTGTCCGCGGGCAAGGTGGTCCTGCTCCTGGTCGGCGCGCCGCTCATCGCCTTCGGCTGGATGGGGCTGATCGAATTCGTGCTTGCAGCGATCGGCCTGTACATCGCATACCGCGCGAGGGGGCACACCATCTCGCTCTCCGCCTTTCAGTGGCCGGTCGCCAAGAACCTCGTGTGGCGCAGCTTCCCGCTCTTTCTCTCCGGCGTCGCCATCATCATCTACGTGCGCCTCGACGTCGTGATGCTCGGGCAGCTGGTCGGACAGCGCGAGGCCGGCATCTATTCGGCCGCAACGAAGCTCTCGGAGGCCTGGTACTTCCTCCCCACCATCATCGTTGCGTCCGTCGCGCCGGCAATCCTTCGCATGCGTGAAGTCGACAGTGAGCTGTACCTGAAGCGCCTGCGGAGTCTCTACTTCATGCTGAGCTGGCTGGCCATCGCGGTGGCGCTGCCCTTCTCGCTGCTGGCGCCGTGGGTGGTCGATGCCCTCTACGGGCCGGCGTTCAAGGACGCCGGGCCGGTGCTCGCCATCCACCTATGGGCGAGCGTGGCCGTCTTCCTCGGCATCGCGAGCGGGCAGCATCTTCTCGCGGAGGATCTTCAGGCCATCTCCTTCTATCGTACCCTCGTGGGCCTGGTGAGCAACGTCCTGATGAACCTGGTGCTGATCCCGCGGTACGGCGCCATCGGAGCAGCCATCGCGACGGTCGTCTCGTACAGCGCGTCCACGCTGTCGCTGGCGCTGTTCAGTCGCACCAGGAAGCACACCGCCTATGTGCTGCTGGCGCTCATTCCACCCCGCTGAGCGCGGTCGATCACGGTGCGGACGCGCATGCCACGCGGCGCGCCACCACGGCGATCGCGGGTGCGCCGGCGTTCTCGGGGGGAACCGGGGCGGCCACCGGTGCGCTCGGGCGCGCCCTCCTTGGCGCCGCGCTGCCGCGCAGCTTGACGCGCCTCTCGGTGTCCTGGGCTGCCGGCGCGGCCGTGACTACCGACTGGGAGAGCTGTGTCATCGTCGGCGCCGAGCGCATCACGCCGGGCCGGACGTCGCCGGCGGCGCCGAGAGTGAGCGTACCCGTGTAGCCGATGCGGCGAAGCTGGAAGGTGAGGCTGTCGTCGCCGGCTCGTGTGACGGTCGCCTGGCCGCCACTCGATCCGTCGGCGGCGCTCATGCGGGCCATGCGGCCAGCCGTGTCGAGCGCGACGACGAACGGGAGCGGCAGCGTGCCCCAGACGGCCGGCGTTCCGTTCGCGCTCTCGATGCGGTAGCACTCCGCCCGCGCCACGGACGGCGCCGGGGCGTCCCTCCGAGCCGGCGCCGCGCCAGCGACCGCGCCCTCGGCCTTCCGGCTCGCCGCCATCTCACGGCGCTGCGGCTCGGCGGCGCCGGCCGCGGACGCGGTCGTCGCCAGCCGGTCGGCCTCGACGGGCGCCGAGTCGGTCCTGGCGCGAATGGCGCCCTTGGCAAGGGCCACGCGATCTCGCGCCGTAGTGTCACGCAGCGTTGCGGCCGAAAGAGCGGCGACCGGCGGCGGGCTCACGTCGGGGCCGGGCGCCGCGTGCGCGACACGCGGCGGACTGGCGATGTCGGCGTTGCGCTTGACCGCTGAGCTCAGAAGCTGATCGTTGGGCAGCACTGGTGCCGCCGCCTCGGTCGACTTCGCCGCCATGGTCGACTTCGCGAGCTCCGCTTCGGGCGCCGTGCGCTCGCGCGTGAGGGTGACGCCGAGCGCCACGAGGATCGTGGCGGCGATCGCGGCCCGCGCGGGCGTGACGCGGAACCGACGCCATGCGCCGCCGGTCCGTGCCGCGCCGATTGCACCGGGTGCCGAGGGCGCGCGGCCCCACTCCGGTGTCACACCCGAGGGGACGTCGTCCAGCGCGCTCACCACTCGCGATGCGCCGGCGATCAGGCCACGCGCCTCGGCCACCCGCTCCGTGCACGACGGGCACGACGCGACGTGCGCTTCGATCGCCGCGGAGGTCGGCGCGTCGAAGGCGCCGTCCAGCCAGGCGTGAATCGTCCCTTCGTCGGGATGCTCGTTGCGTGGTGCGTCCATCGCTGCCTCTCCGTCGTTCTGCTTCATGCGGGCCGCACGTTCTGCTCCGCCTGGAGCTCCTCGTACGCCTCCATCAGCCGCCGGCGCGCGCGCGACAGCGTCGTTCCCACCGAGCCCACCGAGAGGTCGAGCGCCTGAGCGATCTCCTCGTAGGTCAGCCCCTCCTCCTTCATGAGGAGGGCGTCCCGGTCCCGCTCCGCGAGCGCGTCCACCGCTCGGCGCGCCATGGCCTGCTCCGCCGCCCGCTCCATCGACGTGGGCTCGGGCTCCACGATCGCGTCCGCCTTCGCCTGCTCGCGCAGCAGATCCAGCCGCTTCCGGTGCCGCGCGTCGCGCCGAGCTTCGTCGCGCACCAGGTTCGATGCGACGGCGAACAGCCATGACCGCTCGCTGGTGATCGTCTCCTGCCGCAGCGCACGCACGAACGTCTCCTGCGCGATCTCCTCCGCCCAATCCCGGTCGCCGAGCCGGCGAGTGAGGAATCGGACGAGGGGCTCGTGGTACTGGGCGAAGAGCGCCGTGAGGCGGTCGGGCGAAACCATGATGGCAGCAACATGGCATGCCAGCAGGATTTCGTCACGGGGGAGACGCTCTGGGAGGGCTGGATTGCACATGGAAGGACGGTGGCATGTGCGTTGCCCTCCATCGGATCTCGCGGATGACCCCGCCCAGCGACGGAGAGGATCAATGGATCGCGATCAGGAGCACCTCACGCCAAGCCAGCATTCCGACGTCCCGCCGGACCGGCCGGAGCGGAAGACGGGGGCGGGCCGGGAGGCCACCGAGGCGACGGCCGAGTCGGTCGAGGAGCACGACAAGGAGCACCGCAGCGGCTATGGCGGAAAGGGCGGCAAGCCCGACTCGAGCTCCGATCAGCGTCAGGGCGGTTGACGGCACTGCGGGATGGCGGTGCGGCGGTGACGGTTCATCGTTCACCGTTCACGATCCACTTGCCGTATAAATAGCAATTGGTATATCTCGGTCATGCCCTTGCCCCCCGACCGCGCCCGCGCCATCGCCGCGCTCCGCTTCCGCGCCCTGGGTGACGAGACCCGGCTCCACCTCCTCGAGCTGCTCACGACCGGCGAGAAGAGCGTCGCCGAGCTGATGGCGCTGACGGAGCTCGGCCAATCTCTCGTGTCGCACCATCTGCGCACTCTGCGCGAGGCTGGGCTGGTGGCCGATCGGCGCGAGGGGCGGTGGGTCTACTACTCGATCGCCGACCAGGCGCTCAACCGCGTCCGGCTCACGCTGTACGAGCTGGCGCCGCTCCAGAGCGCGACACCCTGACCCCGCTGGGCCGGCCACCCCTCGGCGAAACCGCCGCTCGGACCGGCCCCACCGACGAACGGATGTGCGGATCAAATGGATGACCGGATCGGCTCCGAGACCGGTCTGGTCTCCATGCACTGGAGCCAGCGTCCGCGACCCAAAGAAGTGTGCTTTTGGGTTCGGCGGGACGCGACGCTGCGCCGAGCGGTGTTTCCGCGAGGATCCGCGGCTGTTCCGATCCGCGGAGATCCGCGATA
>JBJMNM010000202.1:0-2628 GCA_045804305.1 Gemmatimonadaceae bacterium
CGCTACGTCACGGGCAATCTCGCCGCGTCGCAGACCTCGCAGGGCAGCTCGCGCAACACGGCCGTGAGCTGGGGTCACTCGCAGGACTTCACCCGCAACAGCTCGCTGCGGACGGACATCAACTACGCGAGCAACACGACGCTGCAGCGGCAGACCACGGTGAACCCGTACGCGGTGCTGTCGACGATCCGGTCGTCCGCCACCTATCACCAGAAGCTCGGCGCGGCCGACTTCACGGTGGGTGGGACGCAGTCGCAATCGCCCGGCCGGAGCCAGACCGATCGGACCTTTCCCACGGTCAGCATGACCACGGCGCCGATCAGCCTGGGCGACTGGCTGGTGTGGACACCGAACGTCAGCTACTCGTCGACCCAGCGACTGAGCATCGATCAGCCGTCGGCGCTCGGGATCCTCAATCGCGTCGGCACGACGCCGGAGGGGAAGGACACCATCTTCGCCGACACCCTCAAGCGCAACGCGTATGACAGCAACCTGCGCTTCGACACGCCGCTGCAGATCTTCGGGTACAATCTCGGCAACAGCTTCTCGATCACGTCGTTCCGCTACGATTTCCCCGAGCGGGCGATCGAGACGGACTCGCTGGGACACGTGACCGACCGCATCTACACGACGACCTACGGCACGTCGGTCGATTGGACACCGTCGTTCACGCTCCCGCCGCTGGCACGCAACAACTTCAACCTCACGCCGCAGGTATCGCTCAGCAACGTGGAAGGCAGCGCGCCGTACTGGGTCCGCAACCACCGCACCGGCGGGCAGTGGGTGCATCAGTCCAAGCGGCTGACCTTTGGGTTGTCCGCGTCGCCGACGCTGTTCGGCCTGTTCGGCGGGTTCGGTCCATTCACGCGTATCCGGCATTCGATCAGCCCGACCGTGACGTACCTGTACGCGCCGGCCAGCAAGGTGAGCAACGAGTTTCTCGCCGCGTTCGGGCAATCCGCGTTCAGCTCGACTGGCGGCACAGGGTACCTTGGCAACCTGCAGCAGAGCAGCCTGACGTTCGGGCTCGCGACCAACGTCGAGGCCAAGACGCGGTCGCTCAACGACTCGAATCCCGAAGCCGGGGACAAGCTGAAGCTGGTCTCGCTCAACTTCTCGCCGATCAACTACGACTTTGAACGCGCGAGGGAGACGCACAGCGCCATCCGCGGCCTCACGACCGAGTCGTTCAGCTACTCGGTGCGGTCTGATCTGCTGCCGGGGATGGATCTCGGAGTCAACTACTCGCTCTTCGAGGGCTCCACGCTGAGCGACACGGCCAAGTTCAAGCCGTTCCTCACCAGCATCAGCAGCAGCTTCTCGTTCAGCAACACGGCCAATCCGTTCGCGGTACTGCAACGGCTGTTCGGCCGTGCGGTGCCGAGCAGCGCCCCCAGCACGGACCAGCTGAACCCGCCGCAGGATGATCGGTATGCGCGCCAGGTGGCGTCGCAGCCCGTGGCGGGACGCTCGTCGCGAAACGCCGGCTTCCTGCCGACGATCACGAAGGGCTGGAATGCCGCGTTCCAGTTCAGCATGACGCGCCAGCGGCCCGTCACCGGAACGAACGTCGTGGACTTCGACCCCGCGTCGCGCTGCTCGCAGTTCAACGCGCCCGTGTATCGACTGCTGTACGAGCAGTGCGTCGCGCGCGAGCGAGCCACGCCCTCCACCGAGGTGCCGGTGACCTCGGGGCTCGTGGGCGCCCCGGTGTATCGCGTGCCGAACGTCACGTCGCTCAACAGCAGCCTGAACTTCAACATCACCGAACACTGGGCAGGCAGCTGGGCCACGTCGTACGACTTCGAACAGAAGCAGTTCGCCAGCCAGATCGTCTCGCTCCAGCGCGACCTCCACGATTGGCGCGCCATCTTCGCGTTCACGCAGTCGCCGACGGGGAGCTTCGCGTTCAACTTCCTCGTGTCGCTGAAGGCGGAGCCTGAGCTCAAGTTCGATTACCACAAGAGCACGTACAAGAATCGGGGCTTCTAGCTCCCTCGGGACGGCGACTCCCGCCCTTGAATTGTGACGTCGCGCGGCTGACATTGCGCCGATGACTCCCTCCGCCCCCGTGCAGCTCGACGGCAACTCGCTCACGCTCGATGGCGTGGTGGCTGTGGCGGTGAATCGCGCGCCCGTGGAGCTTGCCCCGGCCGCGCGCACCCGGATGGAACGGGCGCACGAGGTCGTCAGCACCATCGTCCGGCGGAACGCGGTGGCATATGGTGTCACGACCGGGTTCGGGAAGCTGTCCGACGTCGCGATTCCGCCCGAGCGCATCGAAGAGCTACAGGTGAACCTCGTCCGGAGTCACGCGGCTGGCGTAGGTGCCCTCCTGAACGAACGCGAGGCTCGCGCGATGATGCTGCTCCGGGCCAACGTGATCGCGAAGGGCTTCTCGGGCGCGCGGCCGCTGCTCGTCGAGCTGCTGGCCGGGATGCTGAACGCCGGGCTCTATCCGCCCATCCCGGAGCAGGGGAGCGTGGGCGCGAGCGGCGATCTGGCTCCGCTGGCGCACCTGGCGCTCGCGCTCATCGGCGAAGGCGAGTTGTTTCTCGGCGCGGAGCGCGGTGAGGCAAGCGCGATGCTCGCGCGCCAGGGTCTGTTGCCGGTGCGACTCGGGCCGAA
>JBJMNM010000203.1:0-8133 GCA_045804305.1 Gemmatimonadaceae bacterium
GTCGATGATCGAGTGGCCGCCCACGAGGCTGGCGCCGGCCTCGCGGACCTTGTCCTGTCCGCCGCGCAGGATGTCGGTGAGCACGGACATCGGGAGCTTGCCGACGGGGAAGCCAACGATCGCCAGCGCCGTGAGCGGCTCGCCGCCCATCGCGAAGATATCGGACAGGGCGTTGGCGGCGGCGATCTGCCCGAACTCGTATGGGTCGTCGACGATCGGCGCGAAGAAGTCCACCGTCTGCACGAGCGCGAGATCGTCGCGCAGCAGAAAGACCCCCGCGTCGTCGAAGCTTTCTCGACCGACGAGCACTCGGGGGTCGGCGTGCGAGGGCACGCCGCTCAACGCCTCGGCCAGGTCACCCGGACCCAGCTTGGCGGCTCAACCGGCGCAGCGCGCGAAGCTCGTCAGGCGAAAGAGCTCGGCGCGCGACTTGTTGGTCGACATAGGTCGCGTGAAGGGTGGAAGGCGCCGCGCGCCAGCTGCTAGCGCGCGGAGGGAACGAGCGCGATGACGTCGATCTCGACGAGGACGCCGCGAGGAAGACCGGCGACCTGCACCGTGGAGCGGGCGGGGCGCGCGTCACCCATGACGCGGGCATAGACGTCGTTGACCTTCGGAAAGTCGCGCATGTCCATGAGGAACACGGTGGCTTTCACGACGTCGTGCCAGCTCGAGCCGGTGGTGCCCAGGATCGCGGCGAGATTGCGGAAGACCTGCTCCGTCTGTGCGACGACGTCACCGGCGACGACCTGTCCCGAGCCGGGATCGAGCGCGATCTGGCCCGCGGTGTAGAGAAATCCATTCGCGACGATCCCCTGCGAGTACGGTCCGATGGCGGCGGGCGCCTGATCTGTATGCACGGTGCGCAGCGACAACGCGATTCTCCTGGAGCGACGGTGGGTGCGGCGGGCGCGGGTCCGATGCGAATCCTAGCGGATGGGCGGGGCTACGCCAGCCCGAAGAGGCGGCGCGCATTGTCGGCGGCGAGTGCACCGAGCCGGGCTACGTCCGTCCCGCGCGCGGCGGCGAGCCTTGCGACAGTGAACGCGACCCAGGCGGGCTCGTTGCGCTTGCCTCGATGCGGGATCGGCGCGAGGTAGGGTGCGTCGGACTCGACGAGCACGCGATCGTCGGGCACGAGCCGGAGCAATGCCTCGTCCGTCCACTTCCTGAAGGTGATGATGCCGCTGAAGGAGACGTACCATCCGACGTCGATCGCCGCCTGTGCGAGCGTGGCGGTCCCGGTGTAGCAGTGCAGCACGCCGAGCACTCCGGCCCGGCCCGCCTCGACGACCATGGCGCGGGTGTCGTCCTCCGCCTCGCGGGTGTGCACGACGACCGGACGCAAGAGCTCGCGCGCGAGATCCAGTTGCGCGGCGAAGGCGGCACGCTGGCGGTCGCGCGGCGAATGGTCGTAGTGATAGTCGAGGCCGCACTCGCCGATGGCCACCGCGCCGCGCCCGACTTCCGCGCGCAGCGCGTCGAGATCGCGTTCCTTCTCGAACGTCGCGGCGTCGTGGGGATGGACGCCGGCAGTGTGGTAGCAGAACCGCGGATACCGCGACGCGATCTCGCCCGCTCGACGGGCGGCGTCGAGCGATTCGCCGATGCATACGAGCGCGCGGGCACCCGCCTCGCGAGCCCGGGCAATCGCGTCATCGCGGTCGGCGTCGAACGCCGGGTCCGCGAGATGGACGTGGCTGTCGATGAAGTCGGTCATCTAGGCGCGAATCGCCGCGCCAGTCGGCACCGGCGCGGCGATTTTCGTAGGCTATGGGGCGCGGCGGAGCTCAGCGCGCACCGACCGACGCGCGGGACTCCGGCCGAGTCGTCTCGGCCTTCTGGGCGCGGGCGAGATTCTTGTCGCTGTGCGGCCGCGGCCACTTGCGCTCGATCCATAGCAGCACTGGGCCAGCTACATAGATGGAGCTGAAGGTTCCGGTCACGATACCGAAGAGCATGATCCAGGAGAACGGCCGGATGACCTCGCCGGCGAAGAGGAGCAACGAGAGCGTCGCGGCCGCCACGGTGACATGCGTCAGGATGGAGCGCGGCAGCGTCTCGTTGATCGACTTGTTGAGGACCGTGTACAGCGAGTCGTTGCGGTTCTTCTTCAGGTCTTCCCGCACGCGATCGAAGATGATGATCGTGTCGTTCAGGGAGTAGCCGATGACGGTGAGCAGTGCCGCGACGACCGTCAGGGACACTTCCAGGCGCATGATCGCGAGGAAGGCCAGGGTGCTGAGCAGATCGTGGAAGGTGGCGATGACGGCGGCAACGCCGAAACGCCACTCGAAGCGGATGGCCAGATAGATCAGCGTGACGACGAGCGAGATGAGGATCGCGATGATCGCGTTGCGGCTCAGCTCATCGCCGACCCGTGGCCCGACGATCTCCGTGCGCACCACACGAAAGGTTTCGGCGCCGAACTTTGTCTCGAGCGCCGTCTGGATCTCCTTCGCCGTGGCTTCCACGCTGGTGCCGGCGGCCTGCTGCGTATGTCCCGCGGCGCGAATCGTGAACTCCCGGTTGCTGCCGAACTGCTGGATCTCCGAGTTCGGATACCCGGCCGCGTCGACGGTCGCGCGGATGTCACCGACGTTGGGCGGCTGCTTGAACTCGAGCTGCATCAGCGTGCCGCCGGTGAACTCGATGCTGCGATTGATGCCGTGCACGCCGAGGTAGATCAGGCCCACCGTGATGAAGGCGACGGTGATGCCGACGGCCCAGCGCCAGGGCTTGATGAAGTCGTAGTTGGTGCCGTGAAGAATCCGCAGCATATGCGCTTAGATGCTCAGCGTCTGGGCGCCGCGCGAGCGGTTCAGCCACAGGAGGTAGAAGGTCCGCACGACGAACATCGAGGTGACCATGGAGGCGACGATGCCGGCGATGAGCGTGACGGCAAAGCCCTTCACGGGACCGGTGCCGTACTGGTACAGCACCGCGGCGGTGAGGATGGTGGAGACGTTCGAGTCGATGATCGCGCTGCGGGCGTGGTAGAAGCCCTCCTCGATCGCCGTGCGCACGGTCTTGCCGCGATCGAGCTCTTCACGGATGCGCTCGAAGATCAGCACGTTGGCGTCGACGGCGATACCGATGGAGAGCACGAAGCCGGCGAGCCCGGGCAGCGTGAGCACCGCATCGAAGCCGGCAAGCGTGGCGAGCGTGTAGAGCACGTAGAGCAGCAGGCCGCCGACGGCGAGGAGCCCGGAGAAGCGATAGTAGACCAGCATGATCGTGACGACCAGGATGATCGCGATCGTGCCGGCGGTGAGCGCCTTGGTGATCGAGTCCTGCCCCAGGCTCGGGCCGATGTTGCGGACCTCGGCGACCTTGAGCGGCACCGGAAGCGCGCCGGCCTTGAGCACGAGCGAGAGATCCTGCGCGTTCTGGAGGTCGCGGCCCTGCCCCATCGTGATCTGGCCGCGCGTGCCGATCGCGCTGTTGATGACCGGCGGGCTCCCCATCACGATGTTGTCGAGCACGATGGCCATGAAGTCGCCGACGTGCTTGGCGGTCTCGCGCTGGAATCGGCGGCCGCCCTCGTTGTTCAGCGTGAACTCGACGACGGTGCCTTCGGTCGGCGAGGTGTTCGGCCGCGCGTCGGTGAGGTATTCCCCCGTGATGATCGGCCGCGCGTCGAGCAGATAGAGGAAGCGGTAGGTCTTGTTCTGAATGACCGTGGAATCACTGCCGAAGCGCACGACCTTGCCCGGCGGCAGCGCGGCCTGCGCGGCCGTATCGGCGAAGAAGCTCTTCAGCAGATCGTAGTCGTTGCGATCGAACAGGAACGCGCCCGGGGCGCTGCCGGCGAGGATCTTCTTCGAGATCACGCCGCCGGTCACGCCCGGGAGCGACGCCGAATCCGTCTTCGTGCTGTCCTTCTTCGCGCCCGCCGCGACCTTGGAGCTGTCGGTGCCGGCGGTGAGCAGCCCGTTCAGCCCCTGACTCGGCGCCGCGGCGCCAGGTGTCGCGCCGGCCGCTGCGCCGATGCCCTTCGCCTTCGCGATGGCATCGAGCTTGGGCAGCGCCTTCTCGAGGCCGTTCGTCTTGTCGGTGATCTGGAACTGCAGGAAGGCCTGATCCTGCGCGATCTTGATGGCCCGCTCACGATCGTCGATGCCGGGGATGTCGACGATGATGCGATCGTTCCCCGCCTTCTGGATCACGGTCTCCGACACGCCGAGACCCTCGATGCGGGTGCGCACGACCTTGAGCGCGCGATCGATCGCTTCGCTCTTGTCGGCGACCGCACCCTTGGATTCGTCGACGTCGAGCGCGAGGTGCATGCCGCCCTGGAGGTCCAGCCCTTTCCGCAGCGGGACGCGGCGTGTGGTCGTGTCGTAGAACGTGCCGTCGGCACGGCGCTGCCGCACCTTCACGTCGCGTGGAAAGAGCGCGTACGCGGACACGAGAACGAGGGCGAGAATCAGCGCCACACGGTACTTCAGGTTGGACATGCGACTACGGGGTGGAGGGAGGTGCGGGCGTGGAACCATTAACGTTACCCGGCTCGACAACTGCCGTCAACGCGCTCCGCGCGTCGCGCTCGTCTGCGGCGAGCTGCGCGCGCAGCGCCTCGACGCCGTCGAACTTCATGGTGTCGCGCAGTCGGCGGACGAACACGAGCTCGACCAGATCGCCATAGAAGTCGCCGGTAACGTCGAAGAGATGCGCTTCGATGGTGCGGCGCTCGTCGCCGAAAGTGGGGCGTCCGCCAAGATTCAACATTCCGCCGTACCGGCCGCCTGGCGTGCGAACTTCGACGGCATATACCCCGTCCGGCGGAAAAAGCTTTCGCGGCGACTCGGGGACCACGTTGATCGTGGGAAACCCGAGCGTGCGGCCACGCGCCTCGCCGGGGACGACACGTCCGCGCACCCCGTACTCCCGGCCGAGGCTGGCCGCGGCGCCGCCGAGGTCGCCCGCGGCGAGCGCGCGACGGATGCGAGAGCTGCTGACCGCCTCTCCAGTGTCCGCCACGACTGGTGGAACCACTTCCACCTCGAAGCCGCGGGAGGCGCCGAGCGCACGCAGGGTCTCGACGTCGCCTTCGCGGCCGCGCCCGAAGCCATGGTCGTGTCCGATGAGCAGCTTCGCGAGGCGAAAGCGCTCGCGCAGCACACGGTCCACGAACTCTTCGGCGGACTGCGCGGCGAGCTCGCGCGTGAACGGCAGGATCGTGACGTAGTCGAGGCCGGTCTCGGCGAGGAGGGCCAGCTTCTCCTCGCGAGTGGTGAGCAGCAACGGCGCGGCGGGGGGATTGAGCACTTCCAGCGGATGCGGCTCGAAGGTCACGAGCAGGCTGGGAAGTTGGAGTCGTCGTGCGTGATCCACGAGCCGCGCGAGCACATCCAGATGGCCGCGATGCACACCATCGAAGGTGCCGACGGTGAGCACGGTTCCCGCGACGTTCGGCGGCAGCTCGGCCGCGGCTGGTGCGAGCAGCTCCACGTTCAGCCCACCTTCCGCATCACGACGCGTGGCTGCCACCGCGGGCCGTCGGCTTCGGCAAAGGCGACGAGGGCACCGCTTCGCCCGTCGACGAGCGCAGCGTGGACCGCTTCGTCGGCGCGGGGTACGGCGATGCCGCGGAGCACGCGCTCGGCGTCGTCGGCGTCGAGCGTGACGTGCAGGATGGTGGGAAGCGCGTCCAACGCGGGGCGGAGCGAGGCGTCGCCGGCGCGGAGGCTGTCGAGCGAGACGGCATCGCGCACGTGGAAGGGACCGCTGCGCACGCGCCGCAGCGCGGCGAGGTGGGCGGCGCTGCCGGTCAGCCGTCCGAGATCGCGCGCGAGGGCGCGGATGTAGGTGCCGCCCCCGCAGGCGATGGTCGCGCGAAGGCTCGCGCCGTCGCGCACGAGATCGCGCCAGGCGAAGACACGCACGGAGGCCGGCGCGAGCGTCAACGTCTCGCCAGCACGCGCGGCGTCATAGGCGCGGCGACCGGCCACGCGCTTCGCCGAATACGCGGGAGGGATCTGCTCGAGCGCACCGGTGAGCTGAGCTACGGCTTCGGCGACGGCGTCGTCGGTCGGCGGCGCGGCCTCGCGCACGGTGACGCCCTCGAGATCATCGGTGTCCGTCTCGCGGCCGAGCGCGATCGTCGCCTCGTATTCCTTGGGCACGCCGTCCAGGTGCGGCAGCAGCCTCGTCGCGCGGCCCAGGAGCAATACCAGCAGCCCGGTCGCAAACGGGTCGAGGGTGCCGGCATGCCCGATCCTCGACTCGCCGAACGCGCGCCGCGCCGCGAGCACCACGTCGTGCGACGTCACTCCCGCCGGCTTGTCGACGAGGAGCAACCCGTCAGTCGCCGCGTCCCTCATCCAGGCCCGGCGAGGCAGGAGGAGCGGACGGCTCGCCGGGGAGGTCCTTGCGGACCTGCGCCAGCAGCTGCTCGATGTGCGCCGCGTGCGCGACGCTCTCGTCGTTGCGGAACTCGATCTCGGGCGCCACGCGGAGCCGCAACGCGCGGCCGACGCGCCCGCGCAGGTGCGACGCCACGTTGGCAAGCCCCTCGAAGGTGGCGGCGCGCTGCGAGTCGGAGCCGAGCACGCTGACGAACACCCTGGCATGGCGAAGGTCGCGCGTGATCTCGACGGCCGTGACGGTGACGAGCCCAAGGATGCGGGGATCCTTGACGTCGTTGGCGAGGAAGGTGGCGATCTCTTCGCGCATCGCCGCGGAGACGCGGTCGGAGCGATGATGGTCTGGAGACACGGTGGTACCGGTACGGGAGGAGCGGTGGGGAAGGCGCGAGCGCCACGCCTTCCCTGCACCGCGATCCGTCAGCCCTGTGGAGCCGACTCGAGGGTCCGCGCCACTTCTTCGGTGCGGTAGTTCTCGATGCGGTCGCCGACCTTGATGTCGTTGAAGTTCTCGATGCCGATACCGCACTCGAACCCTTCGCGGACTTCCCTCACGTCGTCCTTGAAGCGGCGCAAGGAATGAATCGCCCCTTCGAAGATCTCGACGCTGTCGCGAATGACGCGGACGCGCGCGTCGCGGCGGATGACGCCGCTCCGCACCGCGCAACCGGCGATGAGCCCGATCTTCGGCACCTTGAAGGTTTCGAGCACCTCCGCCTCGCCGAGGACGACCTCGCGCTGCTCGGGGCGCAGCATGCCCTCGAGCGCGAGCCGCACGTCGGCGACCGCCTCGTAGATGATGCGGTACAGCTTGATGTCCACGTTCTCACGCTCGGCGGCCGCGCGCGCATTGTTGTCGGGGCGCACGTGGAATCCGATGATGATCGCGCCGGAGGCGCGGGCGAGCAGGATGTCGCTCTCGGTGATGGCACCGACGCCGCGGTGCACCACCTCGACCTTCACCTCGCTCGTGCCGAGCTGCTGGAGCGCGTCGGCCAGCGCTTCGGCCGGACCGCCCTGATCGGCCTTGATGAGGATGCGCAGCGCGCGCGCTTCGCCACCGGCCGCCTGGGTCATGAAATCTTCCAGCGTGACGCCACCGCGCGTCGTGCGCCGGCTCTTGGCCTCGCGATCGAGCCGCTCACGGCGCTGCGCCACTTCACGCGCCGCCGACGCATCTTCCACCACGAGCATCTGATCGCCGGCCTGCGGCACACCCTGCATGCCGAGCACCTGCACCGGGATCGCCGGACCAGCCGCCTTCACCGCCTTGCCGCGCTCGTCGAGCAGCGCGCGGACGCGGCCGGAGAACATGCCGACGATGAAATCGTCGCCGACGTGCAGCGTACCGCTCTGCACGAGCACGGTGGCCACGGGGCCCTTGCCCGCGTCCAGCTGCGCTTCCACCACGGTTCCCGTGGCGCGCTTGTTCGGATTCGACTTGAGGTCGAGCAGCTCCGCCTGGAGCAGCACCTGTTCGAGCAGGTCGGTGATGCCGGTGCCCTTCTTGGCGGAGATCTCCGTGCTCAGCGTGGTGCCGCCGAACTCCTCGAGCACGACACCGTGCTGGAGAAGGTCCTGCTTCACCTTCATCGGGTTCGCCTGCGGGAGATCGACCTTGTTGATCGCCACGATCATCGGCACGCCGGCGTTCTTGGCGTGCGAGATCGCCTCGATGGTCTGCGGCATGACGGCGTCGTCCGCGGCCACGACGAGTATCACCTCGTCGGTGACCTGGGCGCCGCGCGCACGCATGGCGGTGAAC
>JBJMNM010000204.1:0-5395 GCA_045804305.1 Gemmatimonadaceae bacterium
ACGGCGGTATCGGTGAGTCCCTCGAGGAAGGCGAGCGCGCGGAGGTGGTCGCGAACGGTGTTGGACATGGGGAGGGAAGGTACTGGGGGACCGGGCGCAGGCGAAGGCCGGCACCGCGCCCGCTCTAGCCAGTTTCGGCCCCCGGCCATAATTCACCACCGGTCGCTCCACCAACCCCCGGAAACGGACCTATGCCCCTCTCCCGCCGCGACTTCCTCGGCGCCACCGCGATCGGCGCGGCCGGCCTCGTCCTTCCCCGCCGGAATGTCGGGATCGGCCCGGTCGCCGGCCGGCCGGCGGTGATCGCGAGCGCGAATGGCCTGCGCGGCGTGAAGGTCGCCTACGACATGATCGCCCAGCGCAGTGCGGACCCGCTCGACGCGGCCATCGCCGGCGTCAACATCCAGGAGCTCGATCCCGACGATCAGTCGGTGGGGCTGGGCGGGCTGCCGAACGCGGAGGGCGTGGTTCAGCTCGACGCGTCGGTCATGCACGGGCCGACGAAGCGGGCCGGATCCGTCGCGTCGCTGGAGGACATCGCCACGCCGTCGCTCGTTGCCAAGGCGGTGATGGACTACACCGACCACATCATGCTCGTGGGCGCCGGCGCGAGGAAGTTTGCCATCGAGATGGGGTTCACGCCGCAGAATCTGCTCACCGAGAAGAGCCGGCAGATGTGGCTGCGGTGGCGAGCCAATCTCAACGCCGACGATGCCTGGCTCGATCATCCGGACGACGTGAAGATCGCGCGGCCCACGCGTCCGCCGCGAACGTCGAGGCGCATGCCAGCCTTCCGCCAGCGAGGCGACGAGAGCGACACGCACATCTTCCACGACGCGAATGGCGTGGCGCACACTTACGGCACGATCAACATGAACGCCGTGACCGCCTCCGGTGACATCGGCTCCGTGACGACCACGAGCGGACTCTCGTGGAAGATCCCCGGGCGCATCGGCGACAGCCCGATCATCGGGGCGGGGCAGTATTGCGACAACGACGTCGGCGCAGCCGGCTCCACGGGCCGCGGCGAAGCGAACATCAAGGTGTGCGGCGCGTTCCTCGCGGTCGAGCTGATGCGGCAGGGGATGACGCCGGAGGCCGCGCTCATGCGAGTCATGGAGCGCGTCATCGCGATGACCGAGCGCCGGCTGCTCAACGACCGCGGCCGGCCGTACTTCGACCTCGACTTCTACGCCATCAACAAGCGCGGCGAGTGGGCCGGCGCTTGCTGCTACCAGGGAAGCCGTTACGCCGTGGCCGATGCGAGCGGCGCGCGCCTGGTGGAGAGCGCGTACCTGTTCAAGCGCGAGGAGCGGCCCACGGGAAAGCCGATCAGCGGAACGATGAACGCGCGCTAGCCTGGAGCCGCTACGCCGTCACAGGCACGGCGTTCATCACGACGCTCGTCCGCGCGCTCTCCGCCTGATCGACCGCGGGCGCCGGTGCCGGCGTCGCTGCCTCCAGCTTGAGGCCGGTCACGAGCAGCGTGAGCCGCTCGGCCGCGGCGGCCAGCGTGCTCGCCGCACCGGCGATCTCCTGCGTGCTCGCGCTCTGCTGTTCGCTCGAGGCCGCGACCTGCTCCATGGCGGCGGCGAAGGTCTCCGTCCCGATCGCCAGCGAGTCGAGACGCGCGCGCATGTCGAGCACGAGCTGGCTCGTCTCCGCCGACGTCCGCTCGACCGACGACGTCCATTCCTCGGCGCCGGCCACCGCGCGCTCGATCTGCGAGAACGACTCCGACGCGCGTACCGTGGCGGCGCGCACCTCTTCCGCCGTCGTGACGGCGCGGCCCGTCGACTCGCGCGACTGCGCGATCCCGCTCAGCACGCCGCTCACCACGGCCTCGGTTCGCTCGGCCGCCTCCGACGACATCGTGGCGAGACGTCGCACCTCGCTCGCGACCACGGCGAAGCCTTCACCATGCTCGCCGGCCCGCGCCGCTTCCATCGCGGCGTTCAGCGCGAGCAGCTTCGACTGGCGGGCGAGCTTGCGCACGAGTGTCACGAACGATCGAATCTCCTGCGAGGCCACGCCGAGCGCCTCGACAGCGTGCGCGCTGGCCTGCACGTCCTGCCCGAGTGTGCCGAGCGACGCGGTGCTCGCGTCGAGACCGGCGCGGTTCTCACGGGCCAGTGTGCGCAGCGCGCCGTTGCGCGTTACGCCTTCGTGGGCACCCTCCTCGAGCAGAACGGCGAGCTCGCGGAGCGAGGCGGCCGACTGCGCGAGTGACGCGATGGTGCCTGCCATGCCTGTCGCCTGACCGGACAGCTCGCTCGCGGTGCTCGCCATCTCGCCTGCCGCGGCCGCCATCTCCTCCGAGCCCGCCGTGATGTCGTGCGACATCAGCGTCGTCTCACGAGCCGAGCTGGCGATCGCGCTTGCGAGCCGGCGCAGCTCGACCACCCTCGCGGCGATCGCGCGTCCCAGTCGCCCGATCTCGTCGTCGCCCGAGATGCCGCGGAGCTCCACCGAGAAGTCGCCCCCCGCCACGGCTTCGGCCGCCTCCGCAAGCTCCAGTGCGGGTCCCGACATTCGGTGCGCGAGAAAGTGATGTAACAGGAAGAGCAGCCCTCCGAGCCCGAGGAGCAGCACGATTGCGCCGTACCGGATAGCGCGCCGCGCGGCATCGAACGGAGTGTCCAGGGCGGCCAGCGGCAGGTGCGCGGTGACGCGCCACCGCGCGCCGTTCGTGAGCAGCGCGACGGCGCGCTCGTCGCCCGCGGCCAAGCTCAACGTCTCGGCGCTGCCCAGGCTCGTCGGCGCGACTCCCTTCGACGCCGTTGCCACGTGTGCCGAGTCGGAGCTGAGGACGATGCGCCCCGCGGAATCGAGCACGTCGATGCGGACGCCGGTGCCTGCCTCATGGAGCGCCCGAACCAGTGGCGCCATGGTGAACGCCAGCTTGATCACGCCGACCGGCACCGTGTCCGCGGTCACGATCGAGGCGAGCGACACCACGGTCTGGTGCGCCGACGAGTCGAATGCTGCTTCCGCATTCGAGGCCCCGTTCTGCCATGCCGCCCGCCACCATCCCTCGTCGCTCTGCACGAAGTCCGAGCTGAGCCCCGTCGTGACCGCGTTGTAGCCGTTGCCATCCGTCAGCAGCATCTCGGCGGCCCCGAGTCGCGGCAGCATCGCGCGCAGGTAATAGCGCGTCGCCGGCTCCACCTGGAGCGAGCGCTCGGCATTGAAGCGACGCTCCAGTGCGGGAATGGGGGCGTTCACGATGCCGAGCTCCAGAGCGCGGGCGCCCCCGGCGCGCGCGGCCGCGATCACTTCCGGCGACGCCGCGATGAACTGGGCCTGCCGCACGCGCTCTGCGAGCGCCGCATCCACAGCCAGAAGCCCGCGCCGCGCCGCGTCCGCAACGCGGACGTCGCCCTGGCGGGCGGCCACACCGTCGAGGGCGAACCTGGCGCCGAACGCGAGCAGGAGAATGCCCACCGTGCCGCCGACTCCCACCGTAACCAGGAATCGACGGTGAAGCGAGGAGCCCACTCGTGGGCGCAGAAGCGGCGAGACGGAGCGGCGCGAAGGCATGCGAGCGTGACCAGCCGGATGGAACGTGATGCGGGAAGAACGGCATTGGGATGCACGTGCTTGAATGCCCTTCCCACCAGACTAAATTGCGATCAGAGACCCACTTACGACTCCCCGCAGGCGCCAGCTTCGCCCTGCCGAGGTCCGAGCGCCGAGCCGTCCGAAACAGATGAAAGAACCTGAACTGTTCCCGCCCGCCGTCGATGAGCCGGCTGGCTATGATCCGGCCGCCGTCGAGCGGAAATGGCAGGCACGCTGGGAGACCAGCGGCGCCAACCACACAGACCTGCATTCCGGCCCGCGGCCCTTCTATGCCCTGATGATGTTCCCGTATCCGAGCGCGGAGGGGCTCCATGTGGGCAACCTCTTCGCCTTCACCGGAAACGACATCTATGGACGATTCCAGCGCCTCCAGGGGCACACGGTCTTCCAGCCCTTCGGCTTCGACGCCTTCGGCATCCACTCGGAGAATTTCGCGATCAAGGTGGGGCTGCATCCCGCCGAGCTGATCCCGAGGAACATCGACAACTTCCGCCGCCAGGTGCAGCGGACAGGGCACATGGTGGACTGGCGCCACGAGCTGTCCACGACCGATCCCGGCTACTACAAGTGGACCCAGTGGGTCTTCCTCCAGCTCTACAAGCAGGGGTTGGCCTACAAGAAGAAGGCGGCCGTCAACTGGTGCCCGTTCGACAAGACCGTGCTCGCGAATGAGCAGGTCATTGCGGGCGCGTGCGAGCGCTGCGGCACGATGGTCGAGCAGCGGTTCCTCGAGCAGTGGTTCTTCCGAATCACCGACTATGCGAAGCGCCTGCTCGAGAACCTCGACACGCTCGATTGGTCGGAGAGCACGAAGACCGCGCAGCGCAACTGGATCGGCAAGTCCGAGGGGGCGGAGATCATCTTCCCCGTGCTCGACGTGATGGTGTACGGCACCTCGACCGCCGCGGTCGGCATGTCGGGTGAAGTGCCGGTCTCGTCACCGCAGGTGCGCGTGTTCACCACGCGTGCCGACACGATCTTCGGCGCGACGTACCTCGTGCTGGCGCCGGAGCACCCGCTCGTGGACCAGATCACGCAGGACGAGCAGCGCGACGCGGTCGAGGCGTACGTGCAGCATGCGTGCAAGCAGGACCTGGTGAGCCGAAAGACGACGAAGGACAAGAGCGGCGTCTTCACCGGCTCATACGCGACGAACCCGGCTACGGGGAAGCCGATCGAGATCTGGATCGCCGACTACGTGCTCATGGAGTACGGCACCGGCGCGATCATGGCCGTGCCCGGCCACGACGAGCGGGATCACGAGTTCGCGCTCCAGTATGGATTGCCAATCGTGCAGGTCGTCGGGTCGGCCGCGGGGCCGGTGGACGTCTCCGCCGCTGCATACACGGAGACCGAGAACTGCCGGCTGGTGGGCTCGGGCCGCTTCACGGGAATGAGCGTTGCCGAGGGCATGGCAGCGATCGTCGCCGAGCTGTCGGCGAAGCACGCGGCCGTCCCGGTGGTGAACTATCGCCTGCACGACTGGTGCATCTCGCGCCAGCGCTACTGGGGCCCGCCCATTCCGATCGTGTACTGCGACACATGTGGCGTGGTGCCGGTGCCGGAGTCGCAGTTACCCGTGCTGCTGCCGTTGATCGACGACTTCCGTCCCGACGACTCCGGCGTAAGCCCGCTCGCGCGCCACGACGAGTGGTATCACACCACCTGCCCGCAGTGCGGCGGGACGGCGCGGCGCGAGACGGACGTGAGCGACACCTTTCTGGACAGCGCGTGGTATTTCCTGCGCTATCCGTCGACGCAGTTCGATGACCGGCCGTTCGATGCCGAGCTGACGGCGAAGTGGTTGCCGGTG
>JBJMNM010000205.1:0-13435 GCA_045804305.1 Gemmatimonadaceae bacterium
CCTACATATGTGATCCGCCCACAGCCGCCGTTCCCTGCACCCACTCAAATCGTCCCTTGTGCATAGAAACCCGTCAGCTGGCACGCATATCGAATTACGCCCCTCGCTTCCAACACTCTCAGAGGACAATCATGACTCGCAAGCTCCTCGCGGTACTCGCCGTTGGCATGCTCGCCGCCGCACCGCTCGCGCTCCAGGCCCAGAGCACGTCACTCGTCGTCGCCGGCGGTGTCGCCATGCCGACCGGCACCATGAACAACTCCACGCAGTCCGGCTACAATGCTGCGCTCGGCCTCGGCATCGGTGCGCCGCTCATCCCCGTCGGCGTTCGTCTCGAAGCCGGCCTCAATGGCTTCAATTTCAAGAACAACGTAGCCGGTGACTTCCGTGTCGTGAGCGGCACCGCCAACGCGACGTTCAGCCTGGGCGCCCCGTACATCATCGGCGGGCTCGGGTACTACAGCGCGCGGCAGAAGACGACGCTGGTCGGCGGCGCCACATCGGAGACCACGCTCAACGGCATGGGCCTGAACGCCGGCGCCGGACTGAAGTTCCCCCTCGCCATGATCAGCCCGTTCGTCGAAGTGCGCTACCACATGATGCTTGGCGATGCCAACAAGAACGTGAGGTTCGTGCCGGTCACCTTCGGCGTATCGTTCTAACGACCGTTGGACAGTGAACGCACGGGGGCAGCCGCACGACGCGGCTGCCCCCGTGCGTCATTCGAAACTGAACGGCTCGATCTATCGCCGTGGCTTGGCGCGTCGAGTGGGTGCGGCATGAATCGGATCCTCCGGCCATTCATGCTTCGGATACCGACCGCGCAGCTCCTTGCGCACATCGAAGTACGAGGTGCGCCAGAATCCGCCGAGATCGCGCGTGACCTGCACCGGTCGCCGAGCGGGTGATAACAGGTGCAGTGTGAGTGGCACGGCGCCGTTAGCGATACGCGGCGTCTCCGCCAGACCGAACATCTCCTGGAGACGCACCGCGAGCACCGGTGCAGCCGGGTCGCCATAGTCCACGGGAATTCTCGAACCGGTTGGAACCACGACATGCGTCGGGGCGAGCTGATCGAGCGCGCGGCGCTGCTGCCACGTCAGCGAATCGAGCAGTACGCCGCCAAGGTCGAGCTGCTCCACCTCGCTTCGCCGCCGAAGTCCCGACAGCCGAGGAAGCAGCCAATCCTGCATCGACGCGGCAAGTGCCGACTCGCGGACGTCGGGCCACGCTGGATCGAGCTGATGGAGAAACACCAGCCGCTCGCGTAGCTGACGAGCCGAATCGCTCCACCGAAGCGACACGCCGTTGCCGCTCGCGATCGCCGACAGCAGCGTGCGAGCAACGTCGTCGTCGTTCAGCTCCGTCGCCCGAGCCGGCGCGTCCTTGAGCACGATCGCACCGAGCCGCTCACGTCGGCGGGCGCTCACCGATCCCGCTGTCGGATCCCACTCCACCACGTTCTCGCGCACGACCTGACTGGCGAACAGCCGCTCCACGTCGGAGCGATCGAGCGGCGCGGCGAGATAAATCCGTGAGTGCGGCAACCGACCGTCGACGTCGGCGATCGTGAGATAGGGAGACCCGGTCAGCGCCCCCGAATCGTCGAGCGTGGCACCCGTGCCATTTCGCAAGAGAAATCGCTCACCTGTTCCGCCCCGTCGTTGTGCGATCCGGTCAGGATATGCAAGGGCCAGAAGCCACCCGGTTGTGTCCTCGTCCACCGGCTCGCCAGCGGGTACGCCAAGCTGCGTGCGCCACACACGCGCCTGTTCGCGCACCCGCCGCACCGCGTCGCGGTCCACGGTCTGATGCTCGAGCCGGCCATCGCCCGCCACGAGTGCCACCCGGACTCGCAAGTCCGCTTCGCGATGCGATCCATCACGTTGCAACACGTCGCGCTCTTCGAGGAGCGCCGCCACCAGAGCGGCGGTCGCGCCGTGTCCGAGCGCCCGCGCAGTGAGCAGCATGTGCGCAAGCCGCGGGTGCAGTCCGAAAGCCGCCATGGCACGTCCATGCGGCGTGATGCGTCCCTCTGCGTCGAGGGCATCGAGCTGGCCAAGCAGCTCTCGCGCCTGTGCGAGCGCCGCAATCGGTGGAAGATCCAGCCACCGTAGCGTTCGCGGGTCACTCACCCCCGCAAAGGCGAGGTCCAGAGCGAGCGACGCAAGATCCGCCTCGAGGATCTCCGGCGAAGAACGCTCCAAAAGCCCGGCATGCTCCTCGGCCGCCCACAGCCGATAACACACGCCTGGCGCGGTCCGGCCGGCACGGCCACACCGCTGTTCGGCCGACGCGCGCGACACGCGCACGGTCTCGAGACGCGTCATGCCATTTCGTGGCGAGAAGCGCGGCACACGCGCCAGCCCGCCGTCCACGACGATGCGCACGCCGTCGATCGTCAGGCTCGTCTCCGCAATGGAGGTGGCGAGCACCACCTTGCGCCTCCCGACACGCGCCGGAGCAATGGCGGCGTCCTGCACATCGGGAGGGAGATCGCCGTAGAGCGGATGCACAGCGACATCGGCCGGAAGCGATGCAGGATCGAGCAGGTCGAGCGTGCGGCGGATCTCACCCGCACCAGGAAGAAACGCGAGCACGCTCCCCTCATCCCGAGCCAATGCGGTCCGCACCGCGGCGGCTACCGCGCCCTCGATCCGTTGGTCGTTCCGCCGGACCATGTATCGCACATCCACCGGATACCGACGCCCCTGGCTCGTCACGACTGGCGCACCACCGAGCAGCGACGACACGCCCGCGCCGTCGAGCGTTGCCGACATCACCAGGATGCGCAGGTCCGGCCGCAGCAGCTCCTGGGTCTGCAGCGCGAGTGCGAGGCCCAGGTCGGCCTGGAGGCTGCGCTCGTGAAACTCGTCAAAGATCAGCAGGCCCACACCTTCGAGCGCGGCGTCGGCATGCAGCAGGCGAGTCAGCACGCCTTCGGTCACCACTTCGATGCGCGTGCGTGCACCCACGCGTGTCTCGCCGCGTACTCGAAAGCCCACTGTCGCGCCGACCTGTTCGCCGAGCGCGCTCGCCATGCGGCGGGCGGCAGCCCGTGCCGCGAGGCGCCGTGGCTCGAGCATGAGCATGCGCTGGCCCGCGAGCCACGGTGCGAGGAGCAGCGCGAGCGGAACACGCGTGGTCTTGCCCGCGCCCGGCGGCGCTTGCAGTACCACGGCAGTGTGGCCGGCGAGCGCGCTCCCGAGGGCGGGAAGCGACTCGTCGATCGGAAGTGGAAGGGATGCAGCGAGCGGACGCGCGGACGCCATCGTGCGAAATGTAGCAGTCCGCTTCTCCCACGCTCGCCGCTCTGCCACATTTCACGTACTTCAACGCGAGACAAGGCAGCGGTCCGCATGGCGCCGTTCGAGGTATTCCGCAGTTCACAGATCTCGACCGACTGCGACCGCTGCGGCGGGCGAGTCGACCTGCTCAAGGGAGGCGTGTGCGTGCGCTGCCGCCGCATTCTCTGCTACGCCCATCTGCACGGCTCGTGGTGGCGGCGGCTCGTCACCGACCTCGGCGCTGAAACCCTGTGCGTGGACTGTCGTGCGCGGCCTCAGTGACAACGGAGCGGCGCTGCTCACGCGGCGTCCAGGGACCGTGCGCGTGAAGATCTGCTGCATCGCGACTGATGCGGAGGCCGATCTCGCCATCGATGCAGGCGCGGATGCGCTCGGACTGGTGTCCGCGATGCCAAGCGGCCCGGGACCGATCGAGGAGGAGAAGATCGAATCCATCATCCGCGGAGTAGGCACACGAGCCGCCACGGTACTGCTCACCTCACGTCAGGATGCCCCAGGCATCGGCGCCCAGCTCGACCGCGTCCGTCCCACCGTGGTACAGCTCGTCGACGAGCTGACGGAGGGCGATTATGTGGCGCTGCGGCTCAGCCACCCGTCCGTCGTGTTGATGCAGGTCATCCACGTGCGCGGCGGCGATTCCGTGCGCGAGGCGGCCACGGTGGCGCCGTTCGTGGATGCGCTGCTGCTCGATTCGGGAAATCCAACCGCGACCGTGAAGGAGCTCGGTGGCACTGGCCGCGTGCATGACTGGTCGATCAGTCGCGCGATCTGTGACGCGGCTCGGTTGCCGGTCTTCCTTGCGGGAGGGCTGCGCACGGATAACGTTGCCGAGGCGCTCGAGCGCGTGCGGCCGTTCGGTGTGGACGTCTGCAGCGGTGTGCGCACCGAAGGCCGACTGGACCGCGACAAGCTGCGCGCCTTCATGCACGCGGCACGATCGTCGCTTACGAATTAAGGGGATATGCAGAATCCGATGTGGACACGTCGCGCGTGGCTCGCCGCGCTGGGACGGACGCTGGCCGGGAGCGCCCTCGCCGTCATGCTCCCTCGTGACGCACAGGCGACCGGGGCACCGCTGCTCACGGTGTACAAGGACCCGAGCTGCGGCTGCTGCACCAAATGGATCGAGCACCTGCGTGCGTCGGGACTGCAGCCGACGGTGCACGACCGCTCCGACATGGATGCGCTCAAGGACGGCCTGGGTGTACCGGCGGGTCTCCGCTCATGTCACACAGCCGTCACCGGCAAATATGTCGTCGAAGGCCATGTCCCCGCAGCGGACATCAAGCGCCTGATCAAGACGGCGCCAAAAGGAGTGATCGGCATCGCCGTACCCGGGATGCCCGTGGGATCGCCAGGCATGGAGATGGTCGGGCGCACCGACCGGTACGACGTGATCGCGTTTTCGGCCAACGGGGCAACGACGACGTTCGCGCGGCATTGACGCTTGCATCGCGGCGCCTTCTGCAAGAGATTCGCGCAGTCAGGGATTCCGACGTAGCATGTCAGCAGGGTGATTCGCGTTGCTGTCGGGCGGACGCGGGAGCAGCAGGAGCACGACAAGCCCGATCGGAACCCGGTGTTCTTCCGGGTAATCCGGCGCGACACGGTCGAGGTGCCGTCCGGGCGGTACCCGGCCGTCGTCGTGCGTCGGCGCGAGCAGCAGCTCGCGGATGCGGATAGCTTCTCGCCGCCGCGTACCGACACCCACCTATCCCAGCTCATTTTCGGTCCACTTCTCGCACGGCAAATCGGGGAATTTTCTCGATGGTGCGACGATGGATGTGACCGGCATGAGCGAGCAGTTATGTGCGGCGATCACACGGCGGTCGCTCGTGATGTTCGAGTACGGCGACCTGATCCGCGTCGTGGAGCCGCATCGATTCGGCGTGAACAGTGCGGGTCACCCGATGCTCAGCGGTTGGCTCCGCGCCGGGTATAGCCGCTCGGACCCGGCAGGAGGATGGCGGAACTACCTGCTGAGCGACATCAGGGCGCTTCAGCTCCTTGATGCGCCCTTCGCCGGCACTCGCCCCGGATACGCGGCGCACGATCCGCGCATGCGTGAGGTGTTCTGCCAGTTGACGCCGTCCGCGGTGGACGTGCCGGTCAACCCGCCGTTCGTCGTGCGCGAGCCGATGTCGACCGTCGCGACGAAACCAGACGCGCCCCGCGACACGACGCAGCCCGACACGACCCAGCCACGCGACGACGCGCGAGCCGACGACCGGTCAGATCGCGGCGTTTGAGGAGCGAGGCGTCGGCGGCGGCAGGAGGGCCAGCCGAGCGGCGTCGATCTGCGCACGGACCGCCTCGGGACCGGTGCCGCCCTCCACCTCGCGCTGCGCCACCGACCGTGCCGCGCTCAGCGCGTCGTACACATCGTCCTCGAACCGCGCATGCGCCGCCACGAACGTCGCGATCGGCAGCGCCTGCATCTCCACGCCACGCTGTTCGCTCTCGCGCACGAGCGCGCCCACCGCGCCATGCGCCTCGCGGAACGTGGCGCCCTTGCGAACGAGGTAGTCCGCGAGATCGGTCGCCATCATCGTGCTGGACAGGGCCGCCGCCATCCGCTCCGGACGGAACGTGCACTCGGCGAGCGCCCCCGCAGCCGCGGGAAGCACGAGCAGGAGGGTGTCCGTCGCGTCGAACAGGTACCGCTTGTCGTCCTGGAGATCCTTGTTGTAGCTCGTGGGCAGCCCCTTGAGCGTGGCGAGCAGCGCCGTGAGATCGCCGAGCATGCGCGCGGCCGAGCCGCGCGCGAGCTCGAGCGCGTCAGGATTCCGCTTCTGCGGCATCATGCTGGAGCCGCTCGTGTAGCCCTCACCGAACTGTACGAAGCCGAACTCACTGGAGCCGTAGATGATCAGGTCTTCGGCGAGTCGTGACAGGTGCGTCCCGATGAGCGTGGCGGTGAAGAGCACTTCGGCGATGAAGTCCCGATCGCTCACCGCATCGATGGAGTTGGGCGAGATGGCGTCGAAGCCGAGCGTGCCTTGCAGCAGGACGCGTGAGATGGGATACGCACAGCCGGCCGCCGCGCCCGAGCCCAGCGGCAGCACGCCGGCGGACTTGGCGGCGGCTCTCAAGCGTGCACGATCGCGCTCCAGCGGCCAGAAGTGCGACAGCAGCCAGTGCGAGCCCGAGACCGGAATAGCCCGCTGGAGATGCGTGTACGATGGCATGAGCGCCGTCTGCAGCGACTCGGCGTGCTCGAGCATCACGCCCTGGAGGCCGCGTACGGCGTGGTCGAGCCGCTGACACACGTCCATCGTCCACAGCCGTGTGGCGGTGGCTACCTGATCATTGCGACTGCGTCCCGTGTGCAGCCGGGACGCGACCTCGCCGACTTCCTCATGAAGCAGGCGATCGATCAGCGTGTGAACGTCCTCGTCGGAGGCCAGGGGCTTCTCGCCCGCTGCGAGACGGATGCCGACCGCCTCGAGCCCACGCTCGAGCGTCTTGCTCTCATCGAGCGAGAGCACGTTGGCGCCCCAGAGCGCAACCGCCCACGCCTTTGACAGGCGGATGTCGTATGGCCAGAGCCGGAAGTCGACGCCGATGGAATTGTTGAGCGCGTCGAACTCCGGCGTGGGGCCGCCGCCAAAGCGGCCGCCCCAGAGCTTGTGCGATTTGCCGTGTGCCACCGAGCTGTCGGAAACGGGAGAATCGTTGGAAACGGGAGCGTCGATCACCGGCATCGTCGGATCCTCCTCGTGTGCGTTCAGACGCTGGCGAGCTCGCGCGTCGGCGGGTTGGCCGGCGCGCCTTCGGACGACTCCCCGGCCGCGGCGAGCTCCTGATCCTTGATGGCGCGCACGCGCGCCGGCAGCGCGAACAACCGGATGAACCCTGCGGCGTCGCTCTGTTGGTACACGTCGTCCTCGCCGAACGTGACGAACCGCTCGTCGTAGAGCGCGTTCGCGCTCTCGCGCCCCACCACCTGGATGCCGCCCTTGTACAGCCGAAGCGTGACCGTTCCGGTGAGGCGCTGCTGCGTGACGTTCACGAACGCGTCGTACGCCTCACGCTCGGTCGTCCACCACCGTCCTTCGTACACGAGGTCGGCGTACCGCGGCGCGATGAGGTCCTTGGCGGACAGCGTCCGGCGATCCAGCACGAGCTGCTCGAGCTCCGAATGCGCGGCGTAGAGCAGGGAGCCGCCCGGCGTCTCGTACACGCCGCGCGACTTCATCCCCACCATGCGATCCTCCACGAGGTCGATGCGCCCGACCCCATGCTTTCCACCGATCGCATTGAGCGCCGTCACCAGCGCCACGGGCCCAAGCGCCTTTCCGTTCACCGACACCGGCGTGCCGTGCTCGAAGCCGATCACCACATCCTCGGACGCGTCGGGCGCCTTGGTGGGATCGGTGGTCAGCATGAACATGTCAGAGACCGGCGGCGAGTTCGGGTCCTCGAGATTGCCGCCCTCGTGCGACAGATGCCAGAGGTTCGCGTCGCGGGAGAAGATCTTCTCCTTGGTCGCGGCGACCTTGATCCCCTTCGCGTTCGCGTAGTCGATCGCGTCCTCACGGCTGCGGATGTTCCACTCGCGCCAGGGCGCGATCACCGGCAGCTCCGGAGCGAGCGTGGCGAAGGTCATCTCGAAGCGCACCTGGTCGTTGCCCTTGCCGGTGCAGCCGTGCGCGAGCGCGTCGGCGCCCACGCGATGCGCGATCTCCACCTGGCGCTTGGCGATGAGCGGCCGAGCCATGGCGGTGCCGAGCAGGTACTTCCGGTTGTAGATCGCGCCGGCGCGGAGGGTCGGGAAGATGAAGTCCCGAACGAACTCCTCACGCAGGTCCTCGATGAAGCATTCCTCGGCGCCGGACGCCAACGCCTTCTCGCGCACACCGCGAAGCTCGTCACTTCCCTGGCCGATGTCGGCGGCGACGCAGATGACCCGGGCGTCGTAATGCTCTCGCAGCCACGGGACGATGATCGACGTATCGAGACCGCCGGAATAGGCGAGGACGATGGTGCGAGGCATGGTGCTCCTGATAAAGTTTATGCAGAACGAGTGCATATTTACTCAAGCGGACGTCATCCGTCAAGACTGGCGTCCGAACCTTCCACATGCTGGGTCCGTCAGCTCTCGCCCGCGAGCGCTTGCAGGCGCGCCGTCAGCGCCGTGCGGGCGCTGACGGAGCGGGTGACGATCAGGATCGTATCGTCCCCGGCAATCGTCCCCAGGACTTCGTCGAACTCCTCCTGGTCGATCGCTTCGGCGATGGGTTGCGCCCCACTGCGCACCGTCCGTAGCACGATGAGCTCGCCCACGCCGTCGATGCTCGAGAACAGCTGAGGCAACAGGTTGCCGAGCAACGGCTTGCCGTCATCCCCCGACAGGGATTCGGGAAGGACGTACCGACCTCCGTCCTCCGTCGAGACCCGGGCAAGTCCAAGGTCGCGCAGATCGCGCGACAGGGTCGCCTGAGTGACGTCCATGCCGCGCACCAGGAGGAGCTGACGAAGCTCCTCCTGGCTGCCCACCACATGCTCGGCGACGATATCCAGGATCGCCGCTTGGCGCGCGTGCTTCTTGGTCATCACCCCTCCTGGAGGCTGGCCCAGTGTATCACCGACGGAGGTTGCCGGGAAGTCGGCATTGACCATCATCTGCTGCATGATTATGCATTATAGCGTGAATACCATCCAGGTGGGAATCCTCGGCGCCAGCGGATACGCGGGCCGCGAGCTTTGTGCGCTCGTGGCGCGGCATCCGCGTTTTTCCCTCGCCTTCGCGACAGCGAACGAGCAACGCGGGCAGACGGTGCGCCTTGGTGGTAAGGAAGTGACCTTCGTCGCGCCGGATGATGCCGCGCTGTCGCGGGCGGCGGTCGTGTTCAGCGCCCTGCCGCACGGCGCCTCGCTGGCGTGGGTGAAGCGCGCGCGCGACGCGGGCGCCAAGGTGGTGGACCTCTCCAGCGACCTGCGCCCCGGCAATGGCGCCGCCACCGCCCCCTACGGCATGCCGGAGCTCGGTGACGAAGCGCGCCGCGCGATCCGCGGGGCGCAGGTCGTGGCCAATCCCGGCTGCTATCCAACGTCGATCCTGTTGGCGCTTGCGCCACTGTTCGCCGCCAATCTCGTGCACGCCGACGCGACGATCGTCGCCAATGCCGCGAGCGGCGTGACGGGCGCTGGCAACTCCCCCAAGCGCGAGCTGTTGTTCGCCGAGGTGGCCGACGACTATCGCGCGTACGGGGCAGGGAACAGCCATCGGCACCTGAAGGAGATGCGCGCCACCATCGACGCCTATGGTATCGCTGCCGATCTCGTGTTCACGCCGCATCTGCTGCCCGTCGCACGGGGAATCCTCTCGACGATCACCGTGCCGCTCGCCGAGCCGTTGGCGGATCCGTTGGCATTCTATCGTACTGCCTACGCGGGAGAGCCATTCATCGAGATATCGGATGAACAGCCCACGCTGCAGGACGTCGTGAAGCGCAACGTGGTGCGCATCTCTGCCATCACAGTCGCGGCAACGCGCCAGCCGATGCTGCTCGTCACCTCGGCGATCGACAACCTCGTGAAGGGCGCGGCGGGACAGGCGGTGCAAAACGCCAACCTGATGTGCGGACTGGACGAGTGCGCGGGATTGCCGGCATGATGCGCGTCATAAAGGTCGGCGGCCGCCCGCAGCTCGATCCGGCGCTGCCAGCCGCGCTCGCGGCGGCGTATCGGGCCGCGCCAGCCGCGGTGGTCGTCGTGCACGGCGGCGGCGATGAGGTGAGCACCCTGCAGCGACTGTATGGGAGCGCGTCGCAATTCAGCGGCGGGCGTCGCGTCACGAGCGCGCTCGACCTCGAGATCATCCGCATGGCGCTCTCCGGATCGGCGAACAAACGGCTGGTCTCCGCGCTCAGCGACGAGGGCATCGCCGCGGTTGGTCTCTCGGGAGAGGACGCGGGGTTGCTTTGTGCCACGCCACTCGCTCGCGAGCAGTTCGGCTTCGTGGGGACGCCGACTGCGGTCAACGTCGCGCTGCTTCGATACATGCTCGCGGGTGGCTACCTGCCGGTGCTCTCACCGGTGAGCCGAAGCAATGATGTCGCGGCCGGAGCCACGCTCAACGTGAATGGTGACGACGCGGCCGCGGCGATCGCCATCGCGCTCGGAGCGGACGAGCTGCTGCTGGTCTCCGATGTAGAAGGGGTGCTGGTGAACGGCGCACCAGTGACGCAGCTCGATGCCGACCTGGCGCAGCAGTTGATCGAGGATGGAACGGCGGCTGGCGGAATGGGCGCGAAGCTGCAGGCGGCCCTCCGTGCACTGGACGGTGGAGTGGGTCGAGTCCGGATCTCGGACATGGCCGCGATCGAATCGCTCGATCGTGGGACGGTATTGACGCGAGTAGGGAGCATGTGCGCATGACGCCACCAACGATGAACGCGATGGTCGACCACACGCGACGCACCACACACGAAGCACAGCCGGGAAGCGCTGGACAGCCGGTGGCGCTCGAGAGCGCCATTCTCGGCACGTACAAGCGCGCACCGGTGGAATTCGTGCGGGGTGCCGGCGTGTACCTGTTCGATACCGAGGGCCGCGCATACCTCGACTTCGTGGGCGGCATTGCCGTGAACGCGCTGGGGTACGACGACGCAGGGCTCAAGGCGGCGCTGCATGCCGCCGCGGACGGACTCGTGCACACGTCGAACCTCTACAGCACGGCGCCGGGCGAGCGGCTCGCCTCGGCGCTCGTGGCTCGGTCCTTCGCCGACAAGGTGTTCTTCTGCAACTCCGGTGCGGAGGCAAACGAGGGCGCGTTCAAGTTCGCGCGCCGCTGGGCGCGCACGAAGGGCGAGGCCAAGCACGAGATCGTCGCATTGCGGGGAGCGTTTCACGGCCGGCTGTTCGGCACGCTCGCGGCGACGGACCGGCCGGCGTACCGGCTTCCGTTCCGTCCGCTAACGCCCGGCGTCTCCATCTTCGAGCGCGACCTCGCCGAGCTCGACGCGGCACTGAGCGATGACACGGTGGCCGCGCTGATCGTGGAGCCGGTGCAGGGCGAGGGTGGAGTACGCGTGCTCGACCCCGGCTTCTTGCGGGAGCTGCGCGCGCTCACGAAGGCGCGCAACATCGCGATGATCCTGGACGAGATCCAGTGCGGCCTGGGCCGCACGGGGACGCTGTTCGCCTACGAGCAGGCGGGGATCGAGCCGGACATGATCACGCTCGCCAAGCCGCTGGCCGGCGGACTGCCGATGGGCGCGATCCTCATGACGCAGGAGATCGCGGATGAGGTGAAGCCGGGCGATCACGGCACCACGTTCGGCGGCGGACCGTTCGTTGCCTCCGTGGCGCTCCACGTGCTCGAGCGGCTCTCCGAGCCGGCGATGCTGGCGCACGTGCGCGAGATGGGCGCGTGGATGGAGCACGAGCTGAACGAGATCGCGGATCGCTCGAGCCGTATCCGGCAGGTTCGCGGCAAGGGCCTCATGTGGGGCGTGGACGTGATGGGCACGGCGGCACAGGTGGTGAACGAGGCGCTCGCGCAGGGCCTGCTCGTCTGTTCGGCCGGCGACTACACCATCCGGATGCTGCCGCCGCTCGTGGCCACGCGAGAGGAGCTTGCTCGCGGGTTGCAGATCCTCGAATCCGTTCTGTAGCGGCACCGGCCGCTACGCGCTCGTGGTCACTGACCGCGCGGGCGGCTAACATTGGTGACGTACGCGCCGAGCGCGGCGGAGATGGCTCCGCCGCGCGCAGGCGCTGCCACCGGTCCAGCCACGATGTCAGCTCGTGCCATTCGCCGGAGCGCCGCGCTCCTGCTGGCTGTAACGACTCTCTGCTCGAGCCCTCTGGCCGCCCAGTACACCAAGCCGGCGGCCGAGCGTCCGCGCCTGCTCGTGTTCCTGACGGTCGATCAGATGCGCGCTGACTACCCCGACCGGTGGGCACGTCAACTCGACGGCGGCCTGGCCCGGCTCGCGACGAAGGGCGCGTTCTTCACGAACGCGTTCCACGACCATGCGGTCACCGAGACCGCGCCGGGACATTCGGTCACCATGTCGGGGCGGTTTCCCCGCTCCACCGGCATTCTGCGGAACACCGCAGGCGTCGAGGATCCGCAATCGCCACTGCTCACCTCGCGCGATCTCCCCGCCTCTCCCTACCGATTCCGCGGCACAGCCCTCGTCGACTGGATCCGGACGCGGGACGCGCGCGCGCGTGCCCTCTCGATCTCGCGCAAGGATCGTGGCGCCATCCTTCCGCTCGGGCGCGCGAAGCAGAGCGTGTTCTGGTACGCCACCTCGAGCGGGGAGTTCACCACGAGTCGCTATTACGGCGACACTCTGCCTGACTGGATCAAGCGCGTAAACGCGCGTCGGGTGCCGCAGCGTCTCGCCGGCACGTCGTGGACGCTTTTCCGCAATGCCGGCGACTACGCCGAGCCGGACAGCGAGGCGATGGAGAACAACGGAACGGCATACACCTTCCCGCACGTGCTCTCCTCCGACCCCGCCCGCGCCGCCGCAGAGCTGCCCACCACGCCGTTCATGGACGAGCTGACGCTCGCCGCGGCGCTCGAGGGACTCCAGACGCTCGGCCTTGGCACCGGAAGCTCGACCGATATTCTCGCCGTCTCGCTCTCCGCGACGGACTACATCGGTCACCGCTACGGACCTGACTCGCGCGAGCAGCACGACAACATCCTGCGTCTCGACCACTCGCTGGGCGCCTTCATCGATTCGCTGTACAAGCTGCGCGACTCGGCGACGATCGTGTTCGCGCTCACCGCCGATCATGGGGTGACGTCATATCCGGAGCTCGCCGCCAAGCGTGCGGGACGGACGGCACCACCGCGGTACGATCTGCGGCCGGCCGTCGTCGGACTCCGCTCCGCGCTGCGAGTCAATCGCGTCGATACGACGGCGGTCATGATCGACGGGCCGCTCGTGTACGTGGACCGCGCAGCCTTCGCGGTGGCTCGAGTAGATCCCGAGCCGATCCTGCGTCGCTTCGCCGATGTCGTGCGCACGAGCCCCGCCATCGCGCGCGTGGACTGGATGCGCGACCTCGCGAGACGCGACACGGTGCGCGACGCCGTGAGTCGCCGGTGGCTTCACCAGATTCCGCCTGACGCGCCCGTGGAGCTCGTGATCACCCCGGCA
>JBJMNM010000206.1:0-6992 GCA_045804305.1 Gemmatimonadaceae bacterium
ACGCGTCGAGCACCGACGCCAACGTGCCGATCAGCATGGGCAAGCCGGGCATCACGATCGATGGCGGCGGCTCGGGCGGCGGGGCGCACGGCCTGGACGAGTGGTACGACGACGGCACCGACGGCTGGAAGGGGCCGCAGTGGGCGACCTTGCTCGTGCTCGCGCTGGCTGGCGCGCGTTGAATCTCGTCCCCAGCGGTCAGAGCTTGTCGAGATCCTCGCGGCCGGTGTTCACCGCCCATGGGATCAGCTCGTACTGCGCCACGCCATTGATGACGTAGGGATCGGCGTCGCGGATGGCGTCGAGCGCGCGAGAGACGTCGTCGTCCGGCACGCGCAGCAGGAGCGCGCCACCCGTGCGCGGATCCATCGGCCCCGAGGCGATCAGCGTGCCTGCCTTCTTGAGCGTCTGGAGGTAGGCACGATGCCGATCGACGACGGCGAGCACTTCGTCGAGCGGCCGGCGATAGCGAATGAGGGCGATGGCGTACATGGCGAAGGAATCTGGTGGCCGGGAGCGCTCTGGCTCGTCCAACGCATGATCGGCTCCCGCACACGGTGCGACAAGACTCCCACGAGGAGAAACAGATGAAGACGATCTCGTCGGTCCGGCTCTCACGCCGCGCGTTCGCCTTCGGTGTCGCATCGCTGGGCATGCTCGCCTCGTGCGGCCAGCATCATCACCTCGCCGAGTACACGTTCGCCGACCGGTCGCTCGGCCTCGTGTACATCGCGCCGCCCTCGCCGGTGCTGTACACCGGTAGCCACGGCATTCGGGCCGACGATGATCCCGTGACCGCCGTCATGCGCGTTGGCGCCGGCGTGGTCAAGGAAGTCGAGGCGCGAAAGGCGAATGCGCGGCTGGACAGTGCGAACGCACGACTGAACGTTGCCGACGTGCTGGCCAGGCGCACGGTGGAGCGTGCCGGCCGCTATCTGGGGATGCGCTCCGTGGGCCTGTCCGAGCCGGCCGACTTCGTGCTGGAGATCCAGATGCGCAACTTCGGCATCGACGTCAGCGGAGCGAGCGCCGCGTACCTCTACACGAACGCCGAGGCCGTGCTGCTGGAGCGTCGCACCGGCCGGGAGATCTGGAGCGCGAAGGTCCACGGCACCGATCGGCTCACGCCGGCCGTGTATGGAGCGAGCCGCGTGCCTGGCACGATCATCACGGCCGGCACGCTCAACACCGTCTCGGTGGCCGACTTCCAGGCGGCGCTCGATCAGCTCGCAACGCTGTCGTCCACCGTCATCGCCGACCAGCTCCGCGCCGCGCTGCGCGACGCGCGCCGGTAGCGCCGCGGCCCCGGTGACGTCGCAACACTTTGAGGAGCTGACGCCGGGCGAAGAGCAGCTCACCGGACACTGGATCGACACGCCCGCCGGACCACGCGGCGACGCAGTGGAGGAGCGCATCTTCTGGCTCGTGACCGAGCGGCTCGTGGCACTCGGCTCCGCCGACGGCGGCTGGGATTGGCTCTTCCGCGACCCACGGGATGGCCGCCTGTGGGAGCTGACGCATCCGAAGGGGTCGCTTCACGGCCGCGGCCCGCGGCAGCTCACCCTCATCACCCCACAGGCCGCGGCCACCAAGTACGACCTTCCGGTCCGCTGAAGAGCAGGCGCATCTTTGCGCATGCTCACGACCTCGCGCCTCACGGTCGTCACGCTGCTGCTGGGCGTCTGCCTCGCCGCGCCGTTGCGTGCGCAGCTGATCCGGCTGCGGGTCACCGAGGAAGCGACCGAGCTGCCGGTCGCGGGTGGGCTCGTGGACGTGGTGGGCGCAACGGGCGCGAGCGTGGCGCGCGCGATGCTCGGCCCCGATGGGCGCACCGCGATCCCACTTCCCGCTGCGGGCAGCTACCGCATTCGCCTGCGTCGCATCGGCTTCCAGCCGTATCTCGGCGAGCCGCTCACCGTCGGCAGCGCGCGCGTCGTCGACGTGGCGCTGGTGGTGCCGGCAAAGCGCGTGAGCCTGAGCGCGATCAAGGTCGCCGGACTTCGCTGCGCGAACGACGCGTTCGCCGACGCCGGGCTCGCCGCGTTGTGGGAGCAGATTCGCACGGCTCTTTCGGCGACCATGCTGTCGCGCGCCGACACCTCGCTCGTGCTCGAGGCGCGCGCGTTTCGCCGCACGCTCGCCGAGGACCGCAGCGTGTCGGCCGAGCTGGTGGGCCTTCCGCGGCGAGTGGCAGGCGGGCGCCCATACGTAGCCCGCGAGCCCGATGACCTCTCGCGCGACGGATACGTACGCGTGTTGGGCGACGGCACGGAGTACGACGCGCCGGACGAGCGCGCGCTGCTCTCGGACCAGTTTCTCTCGGACCACTGCTTCGAGGTCGCGCGCGGCTCCGACGCGACGGCGGGACTGTTCGGTCTGCGCTTCACCCCCAGCGACCCGCGCCGAACGAACGACATCGCGGGCACGCTCTGGGTCGATTCGGCCAACGCCGAGCTGCGCTATCTCGATTTCTGGTACGAGCACCGCACGATGCCGCGACAGGTGCTCGGCGAGGGGAAGAGTGGCGGGCAGGTCGTGTTCGAGCGTTTGACGGACGGCCGATGGATCGTGAGCGCGTGGCGGCTACGCATGCCGCGCTTCAGGAGGGAGCTCACGAAGTCTGGCGCGCTGGTCAACCTCACCTCGTCGGTCGACGGATACGACGAGCTCGGAGGAGTCGTCTCGCCCGCGACCGACACTGTCCCGCCATCATCGGTGCTGATCCCCTATCACAGTCTGCTCGCGCCGGCCCACATCGACGGGACCGTGTACGACAGTCTGGCGAAGCGACCACTCGCCGGTGCGCAGGTGTGGCTCCTGCCCGTCGAGCCGCCGGCCGTCGTGGCCGATGGGCTCGCACCGCGGGGTGGACGGCTCGCGGCGATTCCCGTGGCCGACACCGCAGACGCAGCCGGACGATTCTCGTTGCCGCCCGTGCCGGCCGGCACCTATATCCTCGGCTTCGAGCATCCGGCGATCGACACGATCGGCGTCGTGCCGGCGCGCTTCGACGTTCGCCTCCGGCCGGGTACCCGGGTGCTCGGCGACCTGGGTGTGCCATCGCTCACGACACTCGCACGCGGATGCGCGCGGCCGCGCGGCATGTCCGACAAGGCGGCGGGCGGCGTGGTGCTCGGTGTGGTCCGCGCTGCCGACGACCAGCGTCCGCTGGCGAACGCGGTCGTGCGGCTCACGTGGGTGGAACTCATCAAGACGCCGACCTCGTCGCAGATGGCGCAGACCTTCGTGGCGGAGACACGCACCGATTCCACGGGGGCGTACAGGCTCTGTGGTCTTCCCGACAGCACCTACGCCACGCTACAGGCCGCGGGGCCTCACTCTTCGACGGGCGAGGTGCAGATGAGGATCGGTGCGCACGGCGTGTCGCACGTGAACCTTCGGCTCGCCGAAGTGGACGACGGGCGTCCAACGCCGCCCCCGGGCACGATCGTGGGCGCGGTGAGCGATTCGCTCGGCCGCCCGGTGCGCAACGCGCGGGTCACGCTCGACGGCTCCACGCTCGAGACGGTGACCGATGCGGCAGGTCGGTTCAGGCTCGCTGGGGTGAGAGCCGGCACGCAGACGATCGAGGTGCGACGTGTGGGACTGGATCCAGTCCGCCGCGCCGTCGACGTGGTCCCCGGGTCCACCACCACGACCGATCTCACGCTCGCGCGTGCACAGCTCCTCGACGCGATGATCGTCGTCGCCGAGCGGAATCGTCGCTTCTCGCATGTCGCGGAGGCCGTGCGCCGGCATCGCACCGGCGCGGGCAAGCTGATCGCCGAGGACGAGCTCAGGCAGTTCCCGACGGTACAGGCGGTGATGCAGGGGATGTCCGGCATGCGGGTGGTCCTGGGGAGCGGCGGCACGAGCAACCAGTGGACGATCGCCATGCAGCGAAGCGGAGGCGAATGCGTTGCGCGCATCTTCATCGACGGCAAGGAACACGACTACGATTACCTGAGCACTCTCAGCCCGACACAGATCGAGGCCGTCGAGGTGTTCGTGCGTCCGGGCACCGCGCCGCTCTTTACGGCCGGCGCGTCCCCGTTCAGCGACATCGCCGAGCAGGTGCCGGAGCGCGCGCTGGACGCCGAGGCCAGCGACACGCCGGCGCGCGGCGGGCCGGTGATCCGGCAGAACCGCGACCGGACTTGTGGCGTCGTCCTCTTCTGGCTGAAGCACTGACCGAGCGATAGCGTTGCGCATGCCCACCCGCTCCCGTGTCACCGCCGCCGCGGTCGTGCTTCTCGTGCTCGGTGCGGTCACGCGCTCGGATGCGCAGACCATGCGCGTGCGCGTCACGGAAGAGATCACGGGCCGACCGCTCGCCGGCTCGCTCATCGACGTGCTCGACGCGAAGGACGCGGTGGCGGTGCAGGGCGTGCTGTCGAGCGACGGCGCGCGCCAGCTCGCGCTGCCGGCGCCGGGCACCTACCGCGTGCGGCTCCGCCGCATCGGCTATCAGCCGTTCGTCGGCGCGCCGGTGACCGTCGCGCCGGGAGGCACGGTGGACGTGACGCTCGTCGCCCCCGACAAGCGCGTGGTGCTCACGGGCATCCGCGTGCTCGGACGTCGCTGCTCGCACGACGCGTTCGACGACCCGGGGCTCGGCACGCTATGGGACGAGGTTCGCACGGCCCTCACGACCACGCTGCTCAGTCGCGGCGACTCCGCCATGACGCTCGAGGCGCGGGCATTCCACCGGACGCTCAATGCCAGCCGGGATGTCACCGAGGAGATCGTCGGATTGCCACGCGTGACGAGATCTCAGCGGCCGTATGCAGCGCGCTCGGCCGCGGAGCTGTCGCGCGAGGGCTACGCGCGCGTGACGCCGGGAGAATCCGACTACTTCGGGCCCGACGAGCGCGTGCTGCTCTCGGACGAGTTCCTCGCCGACCATTGCTTCGAGGTCATGCGCGGCGCGGATGCGACGGCCGGCCTGCTCGGCGTGCACTTCACGCCGGCGGATCACCGCAAGGTGGCGGACATCTCCGGGACGCTGTGGGTGGACTCCGTATCCGCCGCGCTGCGATACCTGGACTTCTGGTACGAGCAGGACGGACTGCCGAGCGCCGCGCGCGGCCAGGATCGCAGCGGTGGACAGGTGGTGTTCGTGCGCACGCCGATCGGCATGTGGATCGTCGGAGCGTGGCGTCTGCGTCTGCCGCGCCTCGCCAGGCGCATGATCGGCCGAGGAACCAGCGCCAGCGTCGTCACCAGCGTGGCGGGCTATGAAGAGGTGGGCGGCGTACTGCGCGCCAGCGCCAACGACACGATTCCACCGCCGCCCGTGCTCATCCCGTACCTCGACCTGCTCGCGCCGGCGCGCATCACCGGCTCGGTCTACGACAGCCTGACGAACGGGCCGCTCGCCGACGCGCGCGTCTGGCTCGTGCCGTCGGAACCCAAGGCGATCTTGGATCTGGGCCTCGCGCCGGCGGGAGGACGCGTGGCCGTCACGGCGGCCTCGGCCACGTCGGATGCGTCGGGCCGGTTCGCGTTCGACGGCATTCCGGCCGGCCCATACCGTCTCGTGTTCGAGCATCCGTCGCTCGACTCGCTCGGCGTCGCCATTCCGCGTTACGACATCCTCCTCAAGCCAGGCTCGCGCACACTCGCGGAGGTGGGCAGTCCATCGCCCCGCACGCTGCGCGAGGGATGTGCCCGCTCCACTGATGCGTCGGCGGGAGGCGGTGACGGACTGCTGCTGGGCACCGTACGAGCGGCGGGCGATCAGCGCCCGCTCGTGGAAGCGCTCGTGCGGGCGACGTGGGTCGTGCTGTCGGCATCCATCGTGGGGACGGCTCGCACGTACACCGCGGAGACGAAGACGAACGCCGAGGGCGGGTATCGCATCTGCGGCATCCCCGACAGCACGATTGCCATCGTACAGGCGGCCGGTCCGCACTCGACGACCGGACGCGTGCAGGCCAGCGTCGGCTCGCTCGGTATCGCGCACGTGGATCTGCGGCTGGCCGAGATCGGCGATGGGGAGTCGCCGCTCGCCCTTGGCGTCGTTGCCGGAGTGGTCACCGATTCCCTTCAGCAGCCCATGTCGAACGTGCAACTGTCGTTCGATGGCCTCACGGTCGCCGGCCGCTCGGACAATGCGGGGAGGTTCCGACTGACGGACGTCATGCCCGGCACGCAGACGCTCGAGGTGAGGCGCGTTGGTCTCGACCCCGTTCGGCGTGTGGTGGACGTCGTGCCTGGCGCGACGACGACGCTATCGCTCACGCTGACGAAGACGCAGCTGCTCGAGGCGATGATCGTGACGGCCCAGCGCAATCGCAACACGGCCGAGCTGAACGACGCGCTGCGCCGCCACCGCGGCGGGAGCGGCACGATCCTGCTCGAGGAGGAGATCGCGAAGCGCTCGTCCATCCAGTCGCTGCTGCAGGGGATCGCCGGCGTTCGCGTGGTGCAGACCCAGGGCTCCACGCCGTGGGTCGTGATGATGCGCAAGGGCGCGACGGAATGCGTGGCGCGGCTCTTCGTGGATGGCCGCGAGAACGACTACGACTACCTGACCACCATGAGCCCCGACCAGATCGCGATCGTGGAGGTGTTCGTCCACGGCGCGCTCGCCCCGATCTTCACGGCCGGCCGGTCGGTTTACGGGCGGGACGAGCAGTGCGGGGTGGTGCTCTTCTGGCTCAAGCACTGAGCACTGCCGCTCGGGCCGGCCCCTCCAACGTAGGATGTGCGGATCGAACGGGTGACCGAATCGGCTCCGAAACCGACCTGGTCTCCCTGCACTGGAGCCGGCCTCCGCGACCTCGAAGAGGTGTTGTTTTGGGGTCGGCGGGACGCGACTCTGCGCTGAGTGTTGTTTCTGCGTGGATCCGCGGCTGTTCCCCTTCCGCGTAGATCCGCGATAAAGCAGTTCAACGGCGCGATCGCGGATCTACGCGGAAATGGCCTCCGCGTCCTCTGCGTCAATGCCGTTGCCGTTCAAGACGCTGCTTTCCTCTTCGTCAATGCCG
>JBJMNM010000207.1:0-5596 GCA_045804305.1 Gemmatimonadaceae bacterium
AACAAATACCCTAAACAAACCAATTCCCAACGCCACGTTGTCGCGGATGGACATCGTGGGAAAGGGGGTCGGCCGCTGAAACACCATGCCGACGTGTCGGCGCAGCGTGATCGGGTTCACGCCGTCCGCGTCGATGTCCTGGCCGTGGAACAGCACCTGGCCGGAGACGCGCGCCAGCGGGATGGTCTCGTGCATCCGGTTGAGACAGCGCAGGAGCGTCGACTTGCCGCACCCGGACGGCCCGATGATGGCCGTGACCTCGTGCGTCGGCACGTCGAGCGTGACGTCGCGCACGGCGTGCGTGGCGCCGAAGTACGCGTCGAGCGCCACGGTGCGCATCGCGGAGGCCTCTCCCGCTGGCGCCGCGATGGGGGCCGATGGCTCGCGCAGCGTAACGAGATCAGTCATGCCCGCCCCCATGGCGACCGCGAGTGACGACCCGCGCGATGACGCTGATGATGAGCACCAGCGCGATCAGCACGAGCGCGCCGGCCCACGCCTGCGCGTGCCAGTCGTCGTACGGGCTGATCGCGTAGCTGAAGATCTGCAACGGCAGCGCGGCGATCGGCTGGGAGAGCTTCGTGGACCAGAAGCTGTTGCCGAACGCCGTGAAGAGCAGCGGTGCGGTCTCGCCCGCAACGCGCGCCACGGCCACGAGAACGCCCGTCACGATGCCGCCGAGCGCCGTGCGCAGCACGATCTGGAGCGACGTGCGCCACCGCGGGTAGCCGAGCGCGAGCGCGGCCTCGCGTAGCGACTGCGGTACCGTGCGTACCATCTCCTCGGTGGTTCGCGTGACCAGCGGGATCATCATCGCGCCGATCGCCGCGCCGCCTGCCAGCGACGAGAAATGCCCGAACGGTCGCACGAGGAACTGCCAGGCGAAGATGCCCATGACGATCGACGGGAGGCCGTTGAGCACATCCGCCAGGAAGCGCACCAGATTGGCGAGGCGCGTTCCGCGCCGCTCGGCGAGGTACAGCCCCGCGCCGATCCCCACCGGCAGGCCGACGGCTGACGCGATGCCAATCAGTATGAGCGTGCCGACGATGGCGTTGGCCATGCCGCCCCCCGTTTCGCCAACGGGCTTGGGCATGTTGGTGAAGAAGTCGAGCGACAGCGCGCCGGCCCCCTGCTCGAGGAGATAGGCGAGGATGACGAGGAGCGGGACCACCGCCACCGCGGCGGCGAGGCAGGTGAGCCCCACCATGATGAAGCTCATTCCTCGGCGGCGCCCGAGGCCGCGCGCGCGAGGCTGAGCGAACGCCCCGTGAGTCGAGGGGGCGCTGGTCATGCCCGCACCTCTCCAACGCGGCGCACCATCCAGCGAGCCACCGCGTTCACGAGAAGCGTGATCAGGAAGAGCACGAAGCCCACGGCCATCAGTGCCGACAGATGGATGTCGGTGGTGGCCTCGGAGAACTCGTTGGCGATCAACGACGCCATGGTATAGCCTGGCGAGAACAGGGACGCGGACAGCTCGTGGCGATTGCCGATCAGCATGGTGACCGCCATCGTCTCGCCGAGCGCGCGGCCCAGACCGAGGATGATGGCGCCGAGGATGCCGGTGCGCGCGTAGGGCACCACCGCGCCCGTGATCGCTTCCCATCGCGTGGCGCCGAGCGCGAGCGCCGCCTCGCGCTGCGAGCGTGGCACCGCGATCAGCACCTCGCGCGAGACCGCGGCGATGTACGGGAGCACCATGATGGCGAGAATCAGCCCGGCCGAGAGGACGCTCGGGCCATACGCGGGCCCGCTGAAGAATGGCGTGCTGCCGAGGTGCAGGGTGTCGCGGAGGAAGGGCATGATGGTCGTGCGCATCAGCGGCAGCAGGAAGAACACCCCCCACAGGCCGAACACCACGCTCGGCACGGCCGCGAGCAGGTCGATCAGGAAGGACACGGGCTGGCGCAGCCAGGTCGGCGAGAATTCCGAGAGAAAGATCGCTGCGCCGAGCGCGAGCGGGGTCGCGATGACGAGGGCGATGATCGAGGTGAGAATCGTGCCGACGATGGCGGGCGCGGCCCCGAACCGCCCGTTCACCGGATCCCACTCGCTCGACGTCAGGAACCCGAGGCCGAATTGCCGGAGCGCCGGCCACCCCGCGCGGCCCACCTCCAGGAAGATGAGCAGCAGGAGAACGGGGACGCAGAGCGCGAAGAACAGGATCGCACCGCGATAGACCTGGTCGGCGACGACCGATCCCTGAATCGACGGGAGATGTCGCTTGACGCCCGGGGCGGGGGCGGGGGCCGGCGCCGACGCCGGAGCCGATGTCGGCGGAACGATGTCCGAGGGCACGGCGGCGGTATCCGGAGGCGTCGCGGTGGTGTCGCGTGTACTGTTCATCGCCTCGGAAGCTCGCCAGCGCGGGTCTCGAACGCGCCCCGCGTTTGTAACGGTCCCGTCACGGCGCTCGTATACTTCCGGCTGGGTTCCCCGTTACACGATCGCAACGATCTCATGTCGAGATCGTGATCAGAGAGGCGAAGCTTCACGACTGTTCCGCCCTAGGCCCAGCGCGGGACACCTCGATCTCTACCCTTCCCCCGACAGACACCTTCATGCTCCGTGCTCGCACCTGGCAACGCACGCTCCTGGCGATCGGTTCGCTCGCACTGTCCGCGCCGCTCGCCGCGCAGACCGCAACGTCCGACAGCGCCAAGACGCGCACCTCGCAGCCCGCGCAGGTAACGCTCCCACCGCTCAACTTCTCGGGCGTGATCTTCGGCAGCTACAACTATCAGCTCCCCACGACGCCAAACCAGTTCACCAATCAGACGAACAACCAGTTCATCGTCGACCGCGCCTACCTGACCTTCCGCATCGGGGCCGGCGATCGCACGAGCATTCGGGTCACGACGGACGTGTACCAGACCAGCGAGGCGACCCCCAATGCCTTTACCGTGCGGGCCAAGTATGCCTATCTCCAGTACGACGGTAACAGGGCGGCGAACGGCTCGCAGCTCATCGGGCGGCTCGGCATTCTCCAGAACGTGCTGATCGAGCACGAGGAGCAGTTCTGGCCTCGCTATCTGAGCACCGTACCCACGGAGCGCGCCGGATACTTCGCCTCCGCGGACGTCGGCCTTGTGGGGCAGTACACGCTGCCGAACAGGCTGGGCGAGCTGTACTCCACGATCGTCAACGGTCCGGGCTACACGTCGCGCGAGAACAACCGCTTCAAGGATTTCGCGGCGCGCCTCTCGCTGACGCCGCTGGGGAATTCCGCCGTTGCGCCACTCGCGCAGAGCCTCACGCTCACACTGTGGGGCTACAAGGGCGCCAACGCGAGCAACTTCGTGAACGGCAACGCGGCGCTCGCGATCGCGCCAGTCGGCGAGGCGATGGATCGCGACCGCGCCGGCGTGCTCGTCGGCGTCCACGACCCGCGCCTCACCTTTGCCGCGCAGTACGCCACGCGCCGCGATGAGCGCGACACCGCCTCCGCGACGTTGCCGCGCACGGTCCTCGGCACCAAGGGCAATGTGTGGTCGGTGTACGGGACCGCCCGGCCGCTGGCGTTCGTGAACAGCACCCGGAAGTCCGCACTCGGCATCGTGGGCCGCTACGATCGCGTGTCGCCCAGCACGAGCAGCGACAACGCCCCCGCGGGTGCGCTGGTGCCGTCGACGTCCAACTCGTATCACACGCTCATCGCGGGCCTGTTCTGGGATCTGTCCCAGAAGGCGCAGCTCGCGCTGGACTACCAGGAATCGCTGGCCACGAGCAACGATCTGTCGCTCACGCCCTCGCCGAGCGGTGCACTGAAGGGCTATTACGCGCACTTCGTGGTGAACTTCTAGGAGCCCGGTCGACCATCATCGCGGCGGCGTGACGATCTCGTTACGCCGCCGCGATGCGTTCATGACCCGATGCGCCGAGCTTCCCGGTGCTGGCTGACCCTTCCCACTCCGGAGCATCATCGTGAAACTGTTCTCCCGTCTCATCGTCGCCGCCTCCATGGGCGTTGCGGCCGTCACGCCGCTGTACGCCCAGGACCTGACTGGCGCGGGCGCGACCTTTCCGTATCCGATCTACAGCAAGTGGTTCTCCGACTACGCGGCCAAAACCGGCGTGAAGATCAACTACCAGTCGATCGGTTCGGGCGGCGGCATTCGCCAGCTCTCGGAGCAGACGGTGGACTTCGGCGCGACGGACGCGCCGATGAGCGATGCCGAGCTGGCGAAGGCGAAGGGCGGGCCGATCATGCACATCCCGACGGTGCTCGGCGCCGTGGTGGTGACGTACAACGTGCCCGAGCTCAGGAAGACGCTCCGCCTCGACGGCACCACGCTCGCCGACATCTTTCTCGGCAAGATCACCAAGTGGAACGACGCGCGCCTCGCGGCGCTCAACCCGGGCGCCAGGCTGCCGGCGAGCGACATCCTCGTGGTGCACCGCTCCGACGGCTCCGGCACCTCGTACGTCTTCACCGACTATCTCGCCAGCGTGAGCGGCGACTGGGCCACCAAGCCCGGCAAGGGCAAGGAAGTCCAGTGGCCGATCGGCCTCGGCGGCAAGGGCAACGAAGGGGTGGCTGGTCAGGTGAAGCAGCTGCCCGGTTCGATCGGCTACGTGGAGCTCGCCTACGCGAAGCAGAACAAGCTCGCCTACGCCGACATCAGGAACGCCAAGGGCGAGTTCGTGACGCCGACGATCGGCGCGGTGACCGCCGCCGCGGCCGGCGGCGTCGCCACGCTGCCGGCGACGACGGACTATCGTGTCTCGATCGTGAACGCGCCGGGCGCGGGCGCATATCCGATCTCCTCCTTCACCTGGCTGATCGTGTATCGCAATCAGACGGACGCCGCGAAGGGGCGGAAGCTGATCGATTTCGTGAAGTGGGCGCTCACCGACGGTGAGAAGTCGGCGGCGACGCTCGACTACGCCCCGCTTCCGTCGTCCATCGCCAGGCAGCTCATCCGACAGCTCGGCACCGTGTCGTTCGCGGCACGCTAGCGTTTCGTTACGTGATCGTGATGTGGCCGGGGTGGGCGCAGGTTGCCCACCCCGCTTCACGTCTCCATCGTTCAGTGCGACCTACCGCCCGAGAGGGGGACGCATGATGACCCAGGACGAGCACGCCACCGCGGACAAACCGCTCACGCCACGCCAGGATCGGATCGAAGCAGCGATCGATCGCGTGCTGCGAGCCGGCGGGACGCGCACCGAGCTTCGCGACCTGGTTTACCAGTACGCCGACCTCGCCCGCGTGCAGGGAATCGCGCCCGAGCGCGCGCTCGTCGCGATGAAGGGCCTAGTCGAGCGGTCGTCCGTGGCGCTCAATGGCAGCGCGGCGGGCGATTCGGCCGCCGAGCGTCTCGCCCTCGTCGTACGCTGGTGCATGGCGCGCTACTACCGCGCCGACTGACGGCGCCGCGGACGATCGACCGCGTCATACCACGGCGTGATTCGGAAAGAGCACGCTGATCGTCGTGCCGCGGCCCACCACACTCGCGGCCTCCACTCGGCCGCCGTGCGCGTCCACCAGGTGCCGGACGATCGCGAGCCCGAGCCCCGTGCCGCCCTGCTCGCGCGAGCGACCGCTGTCCACACGATAGAAGCGCTCGAAGATGCGCGGGAGATGCTCCGG
>JBJMNM010000208.1:0-11955 GCA_045804305.1 Gemmatimonadaceae bacterium
GAACGACCCGACGCGGTCGCGGCTCTTACCGCTCTCAGCGACCAGCTCGATGAGCAGCACATGCGAGCCCTGAACCGGCGCGTCGAAGTCGACGGAGAGGACGTCGCGGTGGTTGCGGCGGATGCGCTCCGAGAGGTCGGCCTCGTGCGCGGTGAGGGAGCTGCCGCGCCAGCCGCGAGCGGCAAGGCGAGCTTCGCGCGCTACCTATGGGAGCGCCGCGGCGCCATTGGCGCGCTGACGCTGCGGCATCTGCTGCTCGTGCTCGCGGCCCTGGGTGCCGCGCTGCTCGTCGGCCTTCCCCTCGGCCTCGCCCTCGAGCGCGCTCGGGCGGCGGCGGAGCCGATCATCGGCGTGCTCGGCGTGCTTCAGACGATTCCGAGCATCGCGCTGCTCGCGTTCATGATCCCGTTGCTCGGCGTGGGTGTGGTACCCGCGCTGATCGCACTGTGGATCTACGCGCTCTATCCGATCGTGCGCGGCACGTACAGCGGCGTACGCCATGCCGATCCCGAGGCGGTCGAGGCGGCGTCGGCGCTCGGCATGACCCCGGCGCAGCTGCTCGCGAGCGTTCGCCTTCCATTGGCGGCGCCGGCCATCATGGCGGGCATCCGAACGGCCGCGGTCATCACCGTGGGCGCGGCCACTCTCGCCGCTTTCATCGGCGCCGGTGGACTCGGTGAGCCGATCGTGGCCGGGCTCGCGCTCGCCGACACGCGCATGATCCTCATGGGCGCACTCCCCGCTGCACTGCTCGCCCTCGCGGTGGATGGCGGGCTGGCGGTGGTCGAGCGATTGGTCGTGCCGCGGAGAGGATAAGGTCGTCGGACAGGTTACGTCCGCCGTCCTCCGATCTGCAAATCGAGGAGATCCTGATAGTCCGCCTCGTAGCTCGTCCCCAGCAGCGCATCGCGGCTCACCGTCTCACCGTACTTTCTCAGGAATCTCGTGAGCGCGCGCTGAAGCGTGTTCTTCTCCTGCGCCAGTGACTCCGCGCGCGTCGAGAGCGGTCCGCCATCCTCGATCGTCGCTTCCCATCCGCCGAAGCCGACGGTGACGGTGGCGGAGATCCCGGCGGCGATGCGCCGCGTGTCCTCGGACTTGGCGATCTGGAGCAGACCGCCCACCAGCGCGCTCACCAGCGACGCCCGCTTCACCAGCCGCTTCTTGCTGGCGGCGGCCGTCAGTGAGTCACGGGTCGCCGTCTCCTTTGCGCCGAGGGTCGCGAGCTGGGCGCGCACGTCGGTGAGCAGCTGGCGGTGTTGTTCCTGCTTCGCGCGGAAGGGGCCGTCGGCGATCGAGCGGAACACCGTCACGAGCGCGAAGCAGTTGGAGCTCGTGCTGGCGCCGGAGAGATCCGCCGCCCGCCATTCGAACCGCACCGTGCTGTCCTGGCGCGTGGGCAGCACGAAGCCGTACGGAATGCTCCAGTGATACATGGCGCCCTTGAGCGACCCATTGGGCAAGGTGGCGAGCGGATGGTAGGTCAGGGAATCGCCGTTGGCGTCGTCCGCCTCCAGGGCGACGTCCACCTGTTCGCCCTCCTCACGCTTGTACGAGCGAATCGGCGAGCACACGGGCGCCACGTTCTGCGACTTGACCGACACATGCAGCTCGGTCGTGGCCGTGCCGCCGTCGCCGTCGCTGGCCGTGATGCGCCAGAGGTATACGCGGTTGGCCGTGCCGCGCGGCGCCTGCCATGACAAGGTGCTCGTCTTCCCATCGAAGCGCGGCGGTTGCGACGGATCGGTCACGTTGGTGACCGCGAAGGAAGGAGCGTCGCCGTCGGGATCGGACGCCTCGATCTGCAGCGTGAGGGAATCGCCGGGCGGAATGATGCGGTCGGTAGGCTGCCGGATGATCGGCGGCCGGTGCGCATCGGCGACCGTGATGGTCACGCGGCTGCGGGCGATCTCGTTGCCCCCGACGAGCGCATGCACGCCGACGTCATAGGTGGTGTTGGCGTCGGCACGCAACGGGCGCCACCGCAGGATGCCGTTCTCTACCTTGGCCATGGCCGGCTGACGCTCGAGTCGGAACTCGACCACGGAGCCGATGGGCAGATCATTCACGACCAGCGGAATTCGCACGCTGTCGCCGATCTGCACCTGACGGGCGGCGAGCGGCGCAAAGGCCGGCGTGGTGGCGGTGCTCGTCGGTGCGACCATCGGCTGTCCGGCCGGCACCTGCGCCGGTATCGCCGCCGAGACTGTTGCGACGAGGATGCAGCCAACGACGAGGGCATTCAGGTGGGGCACTCGCATCTATACCTCAGACCTTCGGATGATCAGGCTCCTGCACGGAGGACAGGCACCAACGGCAACGCCGGTGGGATGACGAGCGAGGTGTCCGGTCTGGCACTCGCAACTCGAGCGTGCCGCCCAGGGTGAGCCGCATCACAGGAGCGTGCGTGCCGGCACGAAGGCGTCGTGCCCGGTGTAGGTGAAGCGACTGGCGCTGGATCGTCATCACTCGACGGCCCGTGCCCTCCGACACCACCCTCGCTTGCCATTCACGCTGATCACCGAGCGTCTACGAGTTACCGCCACGGCATTGCTGTGCCTCGCGTGCTCGGTTCCTGCGCTCGCCCAGGGGCAGGGGGACGCCACCACGCTCGCGCGCCATCCCGGCCCGCGCATCGGGTTGGCGCTCAGTGGCGGCGGTGCGCGTGGGCTCGCACATCTTGGCGTGCTGCGCGCACTGGAGCGCGCCGGCGTTCGAATCGACGCCATCGCTGGTACGAGCATGGGCAGTCTCGTCGGCGGGCTGTACGCCTCCGGCTACTCCGCGGGAGACCTCGAACGGATCGCGCTCGACATCGACTGGATCGCGCTGTTCGACGACACGCCCGACGTGGCGCCGATGGAGCCATTCGCGCCGGTGCGCGGCAACACCACGCTCCTGTCCCTCCCCATGCACCGCGGTCGCATCGGCTTGCCGTCGGGCGTGATCGCGGGACAGCAAGTGTCCGAGCTGTTCTCCCGGCTCACCTGGCCGGTGCGCTCGGTGCGGGATTTTCGCAAGCTGCCGATCGCGTTCAGCGCCGTGGCCACCGACCTCTCCACCGGAGCGGCTGTGGTGCTGGACTCCGGCTCGCTCGCCGGCGCGATGCGAGCCAGCATGTCGCTGCCGAGCGTCTTCGCGCCCGCCGCGCTCAACGGGCGGCTGCTCCTCGACGGCGGACTCTCGCGCAACCTGCCGGCGCAGGACGCCCGCGCGCTCGGCGCAGACGTCGTCATCTGCAGCGACGTGTCCGAGCCGCTGCTCGACGGGCGCGATCTTCACTCGATCGTGGACGTGTTGAATCAGGCCGTCAGCTTTCACGGCAGCGAGTCCACGTTGGAGGAGCGACGCCGCTGTGACGTGTACATCCGGCCGGACCTGACCGGCCTGGGGTATCTGTCGTTCGATCGGACCGCCGACTGGATCGAGCGCGGCGACTCAGCCACACGCCTCGTGGCGGCGCAGCTGCGTCAACTCGTGAGCGTCACGGGCGGCGCGGCTGCGCCGCCGCGCGGAATTCCGCCGGCTGATCGCGCGCGACCCGTGCTGCTGAAGGGCGCCACGATCGTAGCCGCCACGGCCGAGGCACGCACCTTCGTGGCCGCCACGCTCGATCTCCATAGGCCGCCGGTCGTTGATCCGGATCGAATGAAACACGCCACCGCTCCCGCGTACGCGAGCGGGCTGTTCGAGACGGTGACGTATTCCGTGCTCGATACCGACAGCGGCGCGGTGGCGCTGATCGCCGCGCAGGGCGACAACGCCGACAGGGTCGACTTCGGCTTCCACTACGATGATCGCTACAACGCGGCCCTCCTGTTCAACGCGACGATGCGCCATCTGTTGGGCTTTGGATCCACCGGACGGCTCTCGCTCCGCCTGGGCGAACAGACGCGCGTCGCGGTCGACGTGTCCCGCGGCCGGACCATCCGTTCGCATTGGGTGATGGGAACGGGCGCCGCGTATTTCAGTACGCCGCTCGACTTCTACGCGGATGGACACCGCGCGGCCGAGGTGACGATGCGGGTCACGAGCGTGAACGTGACCGCTGGTGCGGCGATCGGCGGTGGCGGGGGAGGGCTGCAGCTCAAGGGCGAGCACGCGCACGCGAGCGCCGCCATCTCGCCGGTGGATTCCACGCAGCAGCGCACCTTCGCCAGCGCCGCGGCGCTGCTCTGGTGGGACGACATGGACCGGCCCGCCTTCCCCACGAGGGGTGCCGCACTCCAGGCGCGTTATGAGCGGGCCGGGTTATTCGGACCAAGCTTCTCACGCCGGTACCTCGGCGCGTCGGCCGCGGTGCCGATCACGAGTCGGCTGTCGTTGCACGCGCGTGCGACGGTAGGAGCGACGACGCCCGACAGCACGATCCCGCTCAGCTACCGATACTACCTCGGGAGCCTCACCCCATCGGCGGTGCTGGCCGAGGCGCAGGTACCGTTTGCCGGGCTGCACGTGCAGGAGCGGAACGGATTCGCTGTCGCGCAGCTCGGCGCGGCCGCGCAGTGGGAGGCGGTGCCGAACGTGTTCGTCACGGTGCGTGGCGACGTCGGCAACGTGGCCGCCACGGTGAATCAGGCGATCGATTCGCGCATCGTCGGCCTCGGGCTCTCGGTGGGAACGCGCACCCTCGCCGGCCCGCTCGAGATTCGGGTGCACGGCCGCTCGTTCTCGACGATGCGGCTCGAATTCAGCGCCGGCCATATTTTCTGAACCGGCCGGCCTCGAGGCGACGATGCTTACCGGGCGCGGCTCAGGGCTCGCGCTGAGAGAGCCGGTACCCCTGACCGCGCAGCGTCTCCACCACCGCGACGCGACTGCCCGTCAACTTGCGGCGCAGGTAGCCCACGTACACGGCGAGCGAGTTGGACGTGTGCGTGCCCTCCTCGCGCCAGACGTAATCGTATAACGTCTCGGCGGACACGGGAGCACCCGCGCGAAGAAACAGGATGTCGAACAGGCGAAGCTCTCTCGGCGTGAGCTGGACTTCGCGGCCGGCGCACCAGACGCGACGCGACTCCCGGTCATAGACCAGGTCGCCGAACGCGATGCGGAGCTGCGCGTTGGAGAGCTGCACCCGCCGCACCGACGCAGCCACGTGCGCGCCGAGCACGGTCCACGGTGCATCCGCGGTGATGGCATCGTCGGCGCCGGCGTCCATCATCGCGACCGCGTCTTCGCTCGACGCGGCATACAGGCAGAGAATGGTGACGCTCGGCCACCGCCGCCGCGCCTGCTGCACCGCGTGCGCCGCCGCCCGGACGTCTCGCCCGACGTCCACGATGAAGAGATCGGGCGATTGCGGCTCGAGATCGCCGTCCTCCCACACCGCGGGCGGGAGCAACGTCACGCAGGCGTTGCCAAGCGGAAGCAAGTCCAGCAGTCGCGCCCGCGTTTCCTCTCGCGCGCTGACGACGCACACCGTGAAGGGCAGCGTCGTCTCACGTTGCGTCGGTTGGTTGGCCGTGAGAATCATCGCGATCGAGCTCCGTGGGATGCCACGCGGAAAACGGATGATCACTATGCGAAGGTTCTCAGCAATGATACGCGGCCCGGGCACCGGCGCAAGCAAGGGAACTCATTGGGAAGAAATCACTTGAGTGCGTCCCGAGCATGAGAAAACTCTCATGTGGGGACGTGGGCGGCGTCTCCATCGGCCAGAAGCTCCCGGTCTTGCACGAGAGCATCGACGTGCAGCCGAACGTGCAAAACATGCAACAATTGTACGTCAAAACTACAAACGACCTGCCACGGAGCCGCGAACCAATTATCGATCGTTGCGCTTTCTGCACGCCGAGGACATCATTGCACGGTCGAACGCCGTCACCTTCTCGTTGGATCACCCATGGAATCAGCTCAGGAGTATACGCCGCTCGAGACCGACCGCGTCTCTGCCAGCCGCGACTGGAGCGACGCGTCCAACAGCGCAATCGACACGGTCGTGCTTCAGGTCGATGCGACGGTCTCAAACGTTCATGGCCTTGCCTGGTTGATCGAGCGTCGCGACGACGGCATCCTCACGCGCCTGTCGGAGCTGCATGCGCAGGGGAAGGAAGCGGCCTGGAGCTGGGCGGAGCTGTCCCGCGCGAGGCTCGCGGTGCTGAAGCCGCGCCGTGCCGAGATCAACGCGCTCGGTCAGGCGTACGTGGGGGGCATGCTGCCCGGTGTCGTGGAGACCACGCGTCGGCTGCGCCGCGCGGGCATCTCGGTGACGATCGCCAGCGAGGTGGCGCAGGAAGCGTTGTTCGGCGTTGCCAACGCGCTGGGGCTGGGCACTGACGAGATTCTCGCGCCGCGCCTCCGCTTCGACACGCTCGGGGCGTACGTCGGATGCGACGTGTCCGCACTGCTCCGCGATCGCGCGGAGCGTGACGCACTCGGGGAGCGGACCGTCTACGTCGGCACGCGTCAGTCGCAGATGCTCGGGCCAGCGGATGCCGGCGCGTTCGTCGCCTTTACCGGCGTGGTCGCGCGCGAGGGCCTGCCGGCCGCCTCACGGTCGGTCGACACCTTCGCGGATCTCACCGCCCTCCTCATCGGGTGAGGGGCTCCCCGCCAACGACCATCGCGGGAGGCTGGTGCGTCGCGTAAGATGACGTGATGGCACCACCCTCCTTCGACATCACGGGACGCGTCGCGGTCGTCACGGGCGGCTATGGCGTCCTCGGCGGGAGCATTGCGTCGGGCCTCGCCGCGGCGACAGCGAAGGTGGCGATCCTCGGCCGGCGCCGTGCGGCCGCCGAGGCGCTCGCGGCCCAGATTCGCGAGAGCGGCGGCGAGGCGATGGTGCTCGTCGCCGATGCGCTGGACGAAACGCAGCTCGAGGCGGCCCGCGAGGAGGTACTGCGCGAGTGGGGTCGCGTGGACATCCTCATCAACGCCGCCGGCGGCAACGTGGCGCGCGCTCGCAACGACAGCCGCAGCATCTTCGAGGTGCCGATGGATGCGTTCGAGGAGGCCCTCCGCCTCAATCTGCACGGCTCGGTGGTGCCCACGATGATATTCGGTGAAGCGATGGCCGAGCGGGGCAAGGGATGTGTCGTGAACATCTCGTCGATGGCGGCGATCCGCGCCCTGAGCGGCGTGCTGGCCTACTCCATCGCCAAGACGGGCATCGACAGCTTCACCAGGTGGATGGCGGTGGAGCTGGCGCGCAAGCATGGCGACGGGCTGCGCGTGAACGCGATCGCGCCGGGGTTCTTCGTCTCCGAGCAGAACCGCGCCGTGCTGATCAACCCCGACGGAAGCTTCACCGAACGCGCGCGAACGATCGTGAAGCAGACCCCGATGGGTCGGTTCGGTCGCCCTGACGAGCTGCTCGGCGCGGTCCACTGGCTGTGCAGCGATGCCGCCTCGTTCGTGACCGGCGTGGTCATCCCCGTGGATGGTGGGTTCAGCGTGTTCAGCGGGGTCTGAATGAAGATAACCGACATTCGTGCGACGCCGGTGACGGTGCCGCTCGCCGCGCCGCTCCGCCACGCGAATGGCTGTCATTGGGGCCGGTTCGTGCGGACGATCGTCGAAGTCGAGACCGACGAGGGTCTCATCGGGCTCGGTGAGATGGGTGGCGGCGGCGAAAGCGCGGTGGCCGCCATTCGCGGGCTCAGGTCGTACCTCGTCGGTCGAGATCCGGCGCGCCTGGAAGAGATGCGATTTCTGGTCGCCAACCCGACTGCGTCGCTCTACAACAACCGCACGCAGATCCTCGCCGCGTTGGAGTTCGCCTGTCTGGACCTCATGGGCCAGCATTGGGGCGTGCCTGTGTCCGACATCCTCGGCGGCAGACTCCGGGATCGAGTCCCCTTCGCCTCGTATCTGTTCTTCCGGTACAACGATGGCCAGCGCGGCGGCGAGGTGCGCACCATCGACCAGCTCGTGACGCAGGCGCGCGAGCTCAAGGCGGCTCACGGTTTCACCGCGCACAAGCTCAAGGGCGGCGTGTTTCCCCCGGAGTACGAGCTCGAATGCTATCGCGCGATCGCGGAGTCGCTGCCGGGCGACAGCTATCGGTTCGATCCGAACGGCGTGTGGTCCACCGAGAAGGCCATCTGGTTCGGGCAGCAGATCGAGGATCTGAACAACGACTACCTCGAGGACCCGGTGTTCGGCCTGCACGGCATGCGGCGAACGCGCGAGAAAGTGCGCATGCCCCTGGCGACGAATACGGTGGTCGTCGGCTTCGAGCAGCTCGCGGCGAACGTCCTCGACACGGCCGTCGACGTCATCCTGCTCGACACGACCTTCTGGGGCGGGATCCGCCCATGCGTGAAGGCGGCTGGCATCTGCGAGACCTTCCAGCTCGGCGTCGCGGTTCATTCCTCGGGCGAGCTGGGGATCCAGCTCGCGACGATGCTGCATCTCGGCGCCGTGATCCCGAACCTCTCCTTCGCCGCCGACGCGCACTATCACCATCTGCTCGACGACGTGATCGTCGGCGGCAAGATGAAATATCACAACGGCGCGATCGCCGTGCCGACCGCGCCCGGGCTCGGGGTCGCGCTCGACCGGGAGAAGGTCCGAGAGTACCACGAGCTCTTTCAGGAGCTCGGCGGCTACCCGTACGATCAGGACCCGATGCGACCGGGCTGGACGCCGCTCATTCCGAACGACCGGTGGGCGGATCCGTCCGACGACCGGACGCCGCGGCTGACCCGGTGAGATTCTGTTTATGTCCGTGCACAACCCTCATACTGCGCTCTCCAACGGACCAGCCCAATGCCGACCAGACCGACCGACGCCTATCACCCCACGCCGGAGCACCACTTCACCTGGGGCCTCTGGACCGTGGGCAACCCGGGGCGCGATCCGTTCGGCGATCCGGTGCGTCCGCCAATCACGCCAGTCGAGATCGTACACAAGCTCGCCGAGCTCGGCGCGTATGGCGTGAACTTCCATGACGACGATCTCGTGCCGCGTGGCTCGTCGGCGGCGGAGCGGGACCGCATCGTGAAGGAGTTCAGGGCGGCCTTGTCTGCCACCGGCATGACGGTGCCAATGGCGACGACGAACCTGTTCGGCGACCCGGTGTTTCGCGACGGCGCCTTCACGAGCAACGACGCGGCCGTCCGCCGCCACGCGCTCCAGAAAACGATGCGCGCGATGGACCTCGGCGTGGAGTTCGGCGCCGAGGTGTACGTGTTCTGGGGCGGACGAGAAGGGGTGGAGACGAATGCGTCGAAGGATCCGCGCGAGGCGATGAAGTGGTTTCGCGATGCGCTCAACTTCCTGTGCGAGTATTCCATCTCGCAGGGTTACAGGTATCGCTTCGCCATCGAGCCCAAGCCCAACGAGCCACGTGGCGACATCTACCTCCCGACGATCGGGCATGCGCTCGCGTTCATCTACAGCCTCGACCATCCGGACATGGTTGGCCTCAACCCCGAGGTCGCGCATGATACGATGGCGGGACTCGACTTCCCGCATGGCGTGGCGCAGGCGATCGAGGCGGGAAAGCTGTTCCACATCGACCTGAACGCGCAGAAGCCCGGCCGGTTCGATCAGGATCTCCGCTTCGGCAGCGAAGGGATCAAGGACGCCTTCTTCCTCGTGAAGCTGCTCGAGGATTCGACGTACGCGGGGATGAAGCACTTCGACAGCCACGCGTACCGCACGGAAGACCAACAGGGCGTGTGGGACTTTGCCGCGGGGAGCATGCGGACCTATCTCATTCTCAAGGAGAAGGTCGCGCGGTTCAACGCCGACGCCGAGATACAGGGAATCCTTGGCGAGCTGCGCTCGCGGGGCGCGGAGCCGGGCCAGCGCGTGACGTTCTCCAAGGCGGCCGCGAAGGCCATTCAGGAGGAGCGCTTGGATCTCGACGCGCTCCGCGCCAAGGGCTACGGCTACGAACGACTCGACCAGCTCACGATGGAGCTGCTGCTCGGGGTGCGCTGACGTGGCCGAATCGCTCTTTCTCGGGCTCGATGTGGGCACGAGTGGTGTGAAGGCGATTCTCGTCTCGCGGAACGGCGACGTGGTCGGGTCGGCGACGTCGCACCTCACGATGTCGACGCCGCGGCCGGGATGGGCGGAGCAGAATCCGGTGGACTGGTGGGACGCCGCGGTTCTCGCGATTCACGGCGCGCGACGCGCGCGTCCGGCCGCCGTCGTGGAATCCGTCGGCATCTCGGGCCAGATGCATTCGTCGGTGTTCCTGGATGGTGCTGGAGACGTCATCCGGCCGGCGCTCCTCTGGTGCGACGGACGCACGACCGCGGAGTGCGCCGAGATCACGGAGCGCGTGGGCGGCGAGGCGCGCCTTCGCGATCTTGCCTGCAATCCGGCGCTCGAGGGCTTCACGCTCCCCAAGGTGCTGTGGCTCCGCAAGCACGAGCCGCAGGCGTTCGCGCGGTTGGCGAAAGTGATCCTGCCGAAGGACTACATCCGGTATCGCCTGACGGGCGTGCTGGCGACCGATCCGTCCGATGCTTCTGCTACTCTGATGTACGACACGGCGCATCTGCGCTGGAGCGAGGAGATTCTTTCGGCGGTCGGTCTTTCGAGCTCGATCGTGCCGGCGGTGGGCGGATCGGCCGAGGTGCTGGGCGGGGTCGCGCGCGAAGCGGCGTCGCTCACCGGGCTCGTCGAGGGAACGCCGGTGGTCGGGGGCGGCGCGGACAATGCCTGCGGCGCCGCCGGGGTCGGAGTCGTCGCGCCGGGTGAGGCGGTGTCGAGCTGGGGAACCTCCGGCACCGTGCTGGCGCCGATGTCGTCGCCACGGGTCGACCCGCTGCTCCGCGCCCACACGTTCTGTCACGTGGTGCCCGACACCTGGTACATGATGGGCGTGGTGCTCGCCGCCGGCGGCGCCTTCGAGTGGTACCGCGCGCAGTTCGCGCGCGAGCTGGCCGATCCCGCCGAGGCCGCGACGCGTCTCGATGCCGAAGCGGCGAGCGTGGAACGCGGCGCAAGCGGGGTCACCTTCCTGCCGTATCTCCAGGGTGAGCGTACGCCGCACCGCGACGCGTCGGCCCGGGGGGCGTTGCTGGGGTTGAGCCTCGCGCACACGCGCGCGCACGTCACGCGCGCCGTGCTCGAGGGCGTCTGCTTTGCCTTGCGCGACTCGCTCACGATCCTTCAGGAGGTCGGGCTCTCGCCGACGGACCTCCTTCTCACCGGCGGCGGGGCGCGCAGCCCATTCATCCGCCAGCTCCAGGCCGAGGTGTTCGGGCTGCCCGTGAGCTCGGTGAATCGCGAGGAGGGACCGGCCTACGGCGCGGCGTTGCTGGCGGCCGTGGGTGCCGGCGCCTATGGGAGCGTGGCGGACGCAATTCGGGCGACGCTCGCCCGCGAAGCACCACTCACGCCCGAGCCCGAGGCGCATCGCGAGTACGCCGAGGCGTATCGCCGGTACCGCGCCTCTTACCGCGCGGCGCGACCCGAATCAATTTCCGTGACCGGGTAGAACACTCACGGGGGAGCCGATCGCGTCATGAGGAGAGTCCTACGCCGGATCGCCGGCTCGCAGGAGAGTGGTCTCATCCTGGTCGTCATCCTGGTGACGATCGCGCTGACCGCGCTCGCGGGCTCGCACGTGGACCGCGCGTCGGGCCAGATGGTAAACAACTTCTGGAACGCGAACACGCTCATCCAGACCCTCACTGACGCGAGCTTCTTCGCCATCATGGCGATCGGCGCCACGCTGGTGATCATCACTGGCGGCATCGACCTGTCGGTCGGCTCCATCTACGCGCTCTCCGGCGTCTCGATGGCGCTCGCCCTGCGCGCGGCTGGCCCGATGACTCCCGTGGCCATGGTGCTGATCGGCCTCACCGTATGTGTCGGCGTGGGGCTCATGTGCGGTCTGGTCAACGGCGCGCTCGTGGTCGGGCTCAGGGTGCATCCGTTCATCATCACGCTCGGCACGATGTGGATCCTGCGCGGCATTGCCTTCGTGGCCACCAAGGCGGAGAGCATCCTGCTCCCGCTTCCGATCACGTCCGTGACCAAGGCCAC
>JBJMNM010000209.1:0-5616 GCA_045804305.1 Gemmatimonadaceae bacterium
CGCCGCACTTTCGCGGCATCGCGCTCCAGGGCGCACGCGACGTGGAAGCACGTCTGCTCGCGCTGCTCGATCAACTGCCGGCCGGCGCGACGGAGCTGATGCTGCATCCCGGCCATGATGACGTGGTGCTGGCTGCCCAGGATCCCTATCGGCGGGAGCGCGAGCGCGAGGTGGCGGCGCTCGGGGCGCCGGCCGTACGCGCGCGTCTGGAGCGGGGAGACGTGCGACTCGTCAGCTTTGCGGCGCTGGCCGCGAGGGGCTGACCGCGGACGACACCGCCCGCCCGCGCCCCCAGAGACGTCGCTGCAGCTCGAGCCAGAGCACGATGCAGGGCACCGTCTTGAAGCGATACGGGTCGAACAAGGCCCGCTGAATCGCGCGCGGCATCGCCTCGGACGATGCGAGAACGGTGCACACGACGAAGAACCCGAGGAGGCACCACTCCCATCGCGACGGACGCTGCAGCGAGGCGAACCAGATGGCGGCCCCCGCCGAAGCGATGACGAACGTCGGACTTTCCGCCTGATGGTTGAAGATCACGCAGAAGACCAGCACGGAGCACAGATAGAGACGGCGAAACGACCACTCGCTCCACCGTTCACGCCGCATCAGCACGGGCGCGACGAGCGCCGCGACGCCGAGGAGCTGGATCGGCCAGTTGGGCCAGTCGCGGCGCAGCAGCAGCTGCGCCATCTCCATCACGCTGAAGCCGCGCGCGAGCGCATCCTTCGACTCGATCGCGTGCCATGACTGATATTGCGCCACCAGCACGCTCGGGGGCGTGACCAGCAGCGGCAGGAGCACGAGCAGCGCCATGGACGTCCCGAGCGCGACCGCGACGCGGGGCTTGCGCGGATGGAAGACGGCAAAGCTCGCCGCCGCCAGCGGAAAGATCTTGATGCTCGTTCCGATCGCCGTGGCCAGGCTGCCGAGCAGCGTATGCCGGCGCTCGAACGCGGCGAACGCGAAGATGATCAGCGCCGCCACGAGCGCATTGCTCTGCACGTTCTGAAGGGAGCCGAGCATGTCGAGAAACACGATCGAACGCGCGATGACGGCGGCACGGCGCGGCAGCACCATGCCCAGCGCGACGTACAATGCTCCGGCGTTGAGGGCGTTCCAGAGGAGCATCGCCACTCCGAACGGCGGCAGCGCGAACGGGAGAAACAGCAGGGCGAAGGTCGGGCTGTACTTGTAGAAGTCGAAGTGCTCAGCCGGATAGGCCGCGTACAGATCCTGCTCGCGGAGCAGGTGCAGGGCAGCGGCGCGGAAGATCAGAAAGTTGTTGTTGTGGTGCTCGAATCCCTGCTGGATCGTGGCCACGACGACGGCGGCCACCCACAGCAGGGCGACGAGCAGCTCGACGCGCCGGAATCCGCCACTGGGCTCGAGTGATGCTGAAGGGCCGGGCATCGAACGGGGGTGAGATGGAGGGACGGCGGCAGAAAGCTAGACGGCGGTCCGACGCGGTGGAACGCTGCGGCACTGCTTTTGACTCCGAAGGGGCACATGACAAAGCCGCGCTCGCCCGGTGGTGCGCTGCACACCGTCCTGCTCGACATCGATGGCACCCTGATCGACAGCAACGACGCGCACGCCCGTGCGTGGGTTGCTTCGCTCTCCGCGCATGGCTACGTGGTGCCGTTCGACGAGGTTCGACCGCTGATCGGCATGGGCGGTGACAAGATCCTTCCGCAGCTCACCGGCCTGGACCCCGAGAGCGGCGAGGCGGAGCGGATCGCGCAGACCCGCAGCGAGATCTTCCTCACCGAGGAGCTATCCACCCTTCGTCCTACGCCGGGTGCGCGTGCCCTGTTGGAGCACATGCGGGCGCGCGGGCTCGAGCTCGTCGTGGCCACTTCCGCCAAGGCGGACGAAGTTCAGCTCATCCTCGCCCAGGCGGGGGTGGCGGATCTCATCCAGGCGGCGTCGTCGTCGGACGAAGCCGAGCGATCCAAGCCCGATCCGGACATCGTGCGGGCGGCGTTGCGCAAGGCGGGACGTCCCGCGTCACACAGCGCGATGCTCGGCGACACCCCGTACGACGTGGAGGCCGCGGCGCGCTCGCGGGTGCCGGCCGTGGCGCTCCGCTGCGGGGGATGGACCGACGATGGCCTGCGCGGCGCGCTCGCCGTGTACGACGATCCCGCGGATCTGCTCGCGCGCTACGACGACTCGCCCTTCGGGCGCGCGACCGACTGATCGTGGCGGGCCGGATCGAGGACTACGCGCTGATCGGCGACTGCGAGTCGGCTGCCCTGGTGGGCCGCGACGGCTCCATCGACTGGCTCTGCTGGCCGCGCTTCGACTCCGGGGCGTGCTTCGCCGCGCTGCTCGGCGACGAGGAGCATGGACGGTGGCGCATCGCGCCGGTCGACGCGCGAGCGGTGTCACGCCGCCGCTATCGCCGCGACACGATGATCCTGGAGACGGAGTTCGAGACGGCGGACGGTGTCGCGCTCGTCACGGACTTCATGCCGCTCGATCACGCGCGGTCGGACCTCGTCCGGGTGGTGCGCGGCGTTTCCGGCCGGGTCGCCATGCACACGGAGCTCATCCTGCGCTTCGACTATGGCTCGGTGGTGCCGTGGGTGAGCCGCCTCGACGACGGAACGCTGCGGGCCATCGCCGGCCCGGACATGATCACCCTCCGCTCGACCGTACCCCACCACGGCGAGCACCTCACGACCGTCGGCAACTTCACCGTGAGCGACGGCGACGTGCACACCTTCGTGCTCACGTGGAGCGTGTCGCATCTGCCGCCTCCCGCGCCGATCGATCCGCTGCACGCGCTCGCCCGCACCGAGCGATTCTGGCGCGCCTGGGCGAAGCGGTGCACCTACCGGGGCGAGTGGCGCGCGACGGTCATGCGCTCACTGCTCACGCTGAAGGCGCTGACGTACGCTCCGACGGGCGGGATCGTCGCGGCGCCAACGACGTCGCTGCCCACGCAGATCGGCGGAACGCGGAACTGGGATTATCGCTACTGCTGGCTGCGCGACGCCACGCTCACGTTGCTCGCGCTGATGAACGCCGGCTACGTGGATGAAGCGGCCGCCTGGCGCGACTGGCTGCTGCGCGCGGCCGCCGGGAGCCCCGACAAGGTGCAGATCATGTACGGCGTGGCCGGGGAGCGCATGCTGCCCGAATGGGAGCTGGGCTGGCTCCCGGGCTACGAGCGCTCGCAGCCGACACGCGTGGGGAATGCCGCACATGCGCAGCTGCAGCTCGACGTCTACGGCGAGGTGATGGACGCGATGTATCAGGCACGGCTCGCGGGGCTCAAGAACAGTCGTGAGGCGTGGGCGCTGGAGCGCGCGCTGGTGGAACAGGTGTCGCGGACCTGGCGCGAGCCGGACAGCGGCATCTGGGAGATCCGCGGTCCACCGCAGCATTTCACGCACTCCAAGATCATGGCGTGGGTTGCGCTCGACCGCGCGGTGAAGACCGTGGAGCAGCTTGGTCTGGACGGTCCGGTGGAGCAGTGGCGTGCGACGCGGCAGATGATCCACGACGACGTCTGCGCACGCGGCTTCAACGCGCGTCTGGGATGCTTCGTTCAGGCGTACGATTCCGAGCTGGTCGATGCGAGCCTGCTCCTGCTGGCGCTCGTGGGCTTCCTGCCGCCGCACGATCCGCGCGTCATTGCGACGGTGGAGTGCATCGAGCGCACCCTCATGGTGGGCGGGCTGGTGTTGCGCTACGACAGCGCGAAGACGAACGACGGTCTCCCGCCGGGCGAGGGCGCATTTCTCGCCTGCAGCTTCTGGCTCGCCGACAACTACGTGCTGCTCGGACGCCACGACGACGCCGTGTCGTTGTTCGAACGGCTCCGCGCGCTGGGCAACGACGTCGAGCTGTTGTCTGAAGAGTACGACGTGGATCACCGGCGTCTGCTCGGGAATTTCCCGCAGGCCTTCTCACACATCGCGCTGCTGAACACGGCGTTCAACGTGGCGAATGCGGCTCGTCAGCAGACACGACGTCCGGCGATGCAACGCGGATAGACGCGTATGCTTCTTGCCCCCGATGCGCGTACGACTTCAACCACGACTGCCATGTACGCCTGCCGTTCAATCACTGCCGCCACGCTCGTACTCGCAACGCTGTTCCTCGGTGCATGCGGCGACAGGTCGAAACATGCCGCCGATGGCGATACCGGCGCGGCAGCACCGGCCACGCAGCGCGACATGTCGGCGACGCCCGCCGCGCCGGACCCGACCACGACGTCCGCCACGATGGCGAGCCAGCGGACGACCACTGGCGACACCGCCACGCGCACGACGAAAGCCGGCGGAAACCAGAGCACGCCGGCCGCGCGACCAAAGCCCTGATCCAGCTCGGCACTCGCGCGACGGGATGAGCGATCCAGCCCCGTCCGGTACGGCCTTTGTATAGGTGGCGCCCACTCCCCGCAATTCCGCGGCAGAGCGACCGAGGTCGGCATGGCCGTACGAGAATTCACCGATCGGCGAGGGGTGGACTGGCGCGTCTGGGACGTGACGCCGACCCACATGCACCCCATCACCCGTGGCGAGGACTACATGGCCAACCTGCAGGATGGGTGGCTGGTCTTCGAGTCGGGTTCGGAGAAGCGCCGCCTGGCGGCCCCCTATCCGGCCGAGTGGATCAGCCTCGGGATCCCGCAGCTGGAGGAGCTGTGCCGGCGGGCGTCGCTGGTGATCCGGCGGCGGCCCCGGACGCCGAGCGGCCAGCGCCGCGCGATCAGCGCGGCGGAGATCGAGACCGAGGCCATCAAGGAAGCCGGCTCCCGGGTTACCTTCATGAGCCCGGGTGGCCGCGAATGGACGGTGCGCGTGCACGAGTGCCTCGACAAGGCGGGGAACCCGGAGATGGTTCTCCGGTTCACGGCCGGCGACATCGTCGTCGAGCTCCCGAAGTGGCCGGAAGATTGGCGGACGGCCACCGTGAAAGAGTTCGCGATGATGCTCCTCGACGCCAACCCCCCTCGCCGCCGGGCGAAGGGCGAAGGTCCGCAGCGGCGGCGCGACGACCGGCCGGTCGAAGGCGAGGAGGCTCCCGCAAGTAAGTAGGTACTTGCATACTCATTCGTTTGCGCTATGATCCGGTCATGATCAATCGCGAACGAATCCTGGAAGCCGCCGCACGGGTGTACGCCAAGCACGGCTTTCGTGGCGCGACGACGCGCCTCATCGCTCTGGAAGCGGGTGTGAACGAGGTGACCCTCTTCCGGACCTTCGGCTCCAAGAGCGCCCTCCTCCAAGCCGTCCTCGCGCAGCAGGACAGCGACTGCAGCGGCGTGCCGCTGCTTCCGGCGCAGCCGGTCGATCCCGTGGCCGAGCTCACCGCGTTCACCGAAGCCAGCCTGCAGAAGCTTCGCGAGATCCGTCCGCTGCTCGTGCAGACGATGAGCGAGCTGGAGGAGCGGCCCGAGGCCGCCGACTTCGCCTGTCGTGGACGCACGGCCGTCCACGACATGCTCTGGGAGTACTCGAACAAGCTCCACGCGCAATCGCCGCAGGAGCCGGCCGACGTCGCGACCGCGGTCACCATGCTCACGAGCACGATGATGGGCGACGCGATGGGCCGGCCGATGGTGCCCGAAGCATACCCGCCGCTCGACGAAGCCGCGGC
>JBJMNM010000210.1:0-3430 GCA_045804305.1 Gemmatimonadaceae bacterium
CGACCCAGGGGGCGGACGGCAAGGTCCAGTCGATCACCGTGGCGCGAAAGAATCGCGCGAAGAGTCTGATCGAGGACTTCATGATCGCCGCCAACGTCGCGATCGCGCAGTGTCTGGCCGAGCAGAATCGGTCCGCCATCCGCCGCGTGGTGCATGTGCCCAAGCGGTGGGGTCGCATCGTCGCAGTCGCCGCCGGCTTCGGGATCACGCTGCCCGCCGCTCCCGACGCCCGGGCCCTCTCGGCGTTCCTTGGCGCACGCCGCGCCGCCGATCCGCTGCGCTTTCCCGATCTCTCGTTGAGCATCGTGAAGCTGCTCGGGCCCGGTGAGTATGCGCTCGACCGGCCGGGGCCGGCCGACGACGAGGGGCACTTCGGGCTCGCGGCCAGCGACTACTCGCATGCCACCGCGCCCAACCGCCGCTATGCCGATCTGGTCACGCAGCGACTCGTGAAGGCCGCGGCGACTGGAGCGCCAGCGCCGTACTCGGACGACGAGCTCGCCGCGATCGCGAAGCAGTGCACCGAGCGGGAGAACGCGGCGAATCGCGTGGAGCGCGTCGCACGCAAAGCCGCCGCGGCGCTGCTGCTGCACGATCGCATCGGCAGCACCTTCGACGCGATCGTCACCGGCGTGAACAAGGACGGCACCTACGTCCGCCTGTTGTCGCCCCCGGCCGAAGGGCGCGTGGTGCGCGGCGAGGAGGGGATGGACGTGGGCGAGCGAGTGCGGGTGAAGCTCACCGCCACCGACGCGCGCCGTGGGTTCATCGACTTCGAGGGAGTCGGCGAGGTGCGCTGAGCTGGCCTTGCGAACGCTTCCAGCGGTCGCAGATTCCATCGGCTGTCGCAACGACGGCCGACGTGAGAGCTCATCCCCCTGGAGGTCTCGATGTTCGCTCGCACCATTCGACTCGCCGGCGCCGCCACCGCACTGCTGGCGGCCCACGCCGGGCTTGCGCACGCGCAGATGAAGGCTGACGCGGCAAAGCCGGCGAAGCTCAGCTGGGGTCCCGCGCCACCCTCCCTTCCCGCGGGCGCGAAGGTGGCCGTCGTGAGCGGCGACCCCACCAAGGCAGGCCCGTTCGTGCTCGACATCGCGATGCCGAACGGCTACAAGGTCCCGCCGCACTTCCATCCCACCGCCGAGAACGTCACCGTGAAGTCGGGAACCTTTCTCTACGGCATGGGCGACAAGCTGGATCGCAAGGCGATGAAGCCGATGAAGAAGGGTGAGAGTGGCTCGATCCCGGCGAACATGCACCACTTCGCCCAGGCAAAGGGACGGACGACAGTGGAAGTCAGCTCGACGGGACCGTTCGTGGTCAACTACGTGAACCCGTCCGAGGATCCACAGAAGAACGTCGCACAGAAGCACACCGCGAAGAAGAAAGACTAGCGGTCATCAGACATTCCGCCACTTCGCCCCGTCCTTCGCGATGAGCTCGTCGGCGTCGCACGGGCCCCAGCTCCCCGCCGGATAGGTCGGCATGGGGCTCGCGGGCCGCGACTCCCAGTACTTGAGCAGGGGGTCGATGATCTTCCACGCCGCCTCCACTTCGTCGCTGCGCGTGAACAGCGTCATCTCGCCGATCATCACGTCCAGCAGCAGCGTCTCGTACGCCGGCGCGGCCGTCTCGCCGAACGCTTCGGCGTAGCTGAAATCCATCTCCACCGGCGCGACTTCCACGTGCTGCGTGAGCGCCACCGCGGCGCCCGGGACCTTCACCTCGAAGCTCAGCGAGATGCCCTCGTTCGGCTGCACGCGCATCACGAGCGTGTTCGCCTCGAGCTCCTCCTGCTCCGCGCCGCCGAACATCAGGTGAGGCGGGCACTTGAACTGCACCACGATCTCCGACACGCGCTTCGCCAGTCGTTTCCCGCTTCGCAGGTAGAACGGCACGCCCTGCCAGCGCCAGTTGTCGATGTGCAGACGCAGCGCGGCGTAGGTGGGCGTCGGCGAATCGGCCGACACATCTGGTTCCTCACGATACCCCGGCACCGGATGACCACTCAACACGCCGGGCGCGTACTGCGCGCGCACCGCGTTCTCCTCGATCGTCTCCGGCGTGAGCCACCGGATGGACTGGAGCACCTTCACCTTCTCGTCGCGCACGGCGTCGGCCGTCATGCTCGGTGGCGGCTCCATGGCGGTGAGCGCGAGCAGCTGGAGGAGATGGTTCTGGAACATGTCGCGCACCACGCCCGCTTCCTCGTAGTACTTGCCGCGTCCCTCCACGCCGACCTGCTCCGCCGCCGTGATCTGCACGTGCGCCACCTGCCCGCGATTCCACAGCGGCTCGAAGATGGAGTTCGCGAACCGGAACACGAGAACGTTCTGAACCGTCTCCTTGCCCAGGTAGTGATCGATGCGGTAGACCTGATGTTCGGCGAACAGGCGCAGCACCAGCGCATTCAGCTCGCGCGCCGTCTCCAGGCTGTGGCCGAACGGTTTCTCCACGACCACCCGTGCCCAGGGACGAGTCGCCGGATCATCCTGCTTGGGCACGAGGCCGCTCTCCGACAGATGCGTCACGATCGGCTCGAACACGCTCGGCGGCACGGCGAGATAGAAGAAGCGATTGCGATCCGGCTCGGGACATGAGCGCTCGATGTCCGCCAGCCGTCCCTTGATCGCCTGGTAGCCCGACGCGTCGCTGGCGTCGCCACCCACGTAGAAGGTGCGCTCCGAAAGCCAGCGCCACACGTTCTCGTTGAACTTGCGCACCTCGTCCGACTCCGACAGCGCCGCACGCATCTTGGCCCGAAAGGTCTGATCGTTCTCCTTCGGATCGCGACCGACCGCGAGCACCGAGAAGTTCGGCGCCAGCAGGTGCTCGGCCGCGAGCTGATAGAGCGCGGGGAACAGCTTGCGCTTCGTCAGATCGCCCGTCGCGCCGAAGATCACCATCGTGCAGGGGTCGGCGCGCTCGGCCTTGCCCCCCGGGACGAGCCCATACTGGCCGCTGGTGCGCGCCGACGTCTTGGCCGGGTGCGCGATGACGGGCGCGGTCACGAGCCCTTCACCGCGTGTCCGCCGAACTCGTTGCGCAGCGCGGCGATCACCTTTCCGGCGTAGCTGTCTTCCTGGCGCGAACGGAGACGCATCAGCAGCGACAGCGTGATCACCGGCGCCGGCACGTCCTCCTCGATCGCCTCGGCGACCGTCCAGCGTCCTTCACCCGAGTCGGCCACGAAGCCCTTCAGCCTGTCGAGGTTGGGGTCCTTGTCGAACGCGCGCACGGCGAGCTCGTTGAGCCACGAGCGCACCACGCTCCCATGCTGCCAGAGCTCGGCGATCTGGTGGAGATCCAGGTCGGGATACTTCGACGACGACGCGAGGATCTCGTACCCCTCGGCGAACGCCTGGAGCAGACCGTACTCGATCCCGTTGTGCACCATCTTCACGTAATGGCCGGCGCCCGGCGGCCC
>JBJMNM010000211.1:0-2340 GCA_045804305.1 Gemmatimonadaceae bacterium
ACCGTGTCTCCTGTCTGCGCGCGGAGAGCAACGGGGAGCGTGGTCGTGACGCAGAGCGCCGCTCCCAGGGTCAGTCTATTGATCCAGCGTCGTGTATCGAGCGAGGAAGATCGCATTGTTGAGAAGAGAATGTTCTCTGTGCTCTCTGTATGCTCTGTGGTAAATGCACTCGGCAAGAGCATTGAACCGCAGAGAACACTGAGGACACAGAGAGGAAGCCCAAGAACGTGGACGCCGGGTCGGGCCTAGAGTGCGCCGCCGGCGTAACCCGGGCAAGACTACACGTAGTTGGCCGTTCCGCCTTCCGTTCCGAATGTGCCCAAGTTTCGCGATTTCCTTCGCATCAGCGATCAGCGAAGGCTTCAGGCTTGACAGCTTGCCGCTGACAGCGTCTTCTGCACTGGCTTCCGAGCTTGCAGCTTGGACTTGACCCCCCTCCCTCCCGATTCGGAGCACGTCGCCATGCGACATCTCGTCTCCCGCCTTCTGGCCGCCGCCGCGCTCGCCGCTGCGCTCGCGCGGCCAGCCCACGCCCAGAACACCATCACCCTCGAGGGCTCCGTACGGAGCCAGACCGCTCCCCTGGCTGGTGCGCAGGTGTCGGTCATCAATGTCGCCACGCAGGAGACGGCCAATACGGCCACGCGCTCCAACGGCGAATTCCGCATCCTCGGACTCTTCCCCGGAACCTATACCGTCACCGTTCGCTCCATCGGGTACCGGCAGGCCGGCCAGACGGTGCAGCTCGCGATCGGCCAGCGCGCGCGGCTCGAGTTCACGATGCAACAGGGCGCCACCGAGCTGTCCACGCAGACGATCCTCGGCGAGCGCGTGAAGCAGGTGGAGGTGCAGCGGTTGTCGGTGTCGGCCCCGGTGATGAAGGAGGAGATCGAGAATCTCCCGTTGAACGCACGCGGCGTGATGAACCTCGCGGGCATCGCGCCGGGCATCAAGACGTACGCGCCGCAATCGGGGAGAACGCTGCCGTCCGGCGGAGCCGCACCCGATCTGCGCTTCTTCAACGTCTACATGGATGGCGTGGAGATGAAGAGCCTCTACAACGGCAACATCGTCGGCCTCGGCCAGACGGGGTCGCCGCTGCCGCAGGAGGCGCTCGAGCAGTTTCGCGTCTACGTGAACCCCTACGACGCGGAGTACACGCGCGCCGGCTCGTACGTCATCAGCGCCGAGAGCCGCCGCGGCACCAATGAGTGGCAGGGGTCGGCATTTGGATTTCTCCAGAACAAGTCATTGATCGCGCGGAACGCCTTCCAGACGGTGGTGCCCGACTTCGGCCGCACGCAGCTCGGGCTCAACCTCCGCGGGCCGATCCAGAAGGACAGGTGGTTCATCGCCGCGAGCTATGAGCTGGCGTCGACGAACTTCTACCTCGACGTGAATCCCATCAGCGGCCCGTGGTCGCAGTACCAGGGCTCCTTCCTGGCGCCGAACAAGAATCACACGCTGTTCTCGCGGCTCACCTTCGTGCAGAGCCCGTCGGTGACGTACGACGCGATGGTGTCGGCACGCTACCTCAAGGGCGAGGGCAACTTCGGCGCGCGCGTCTCCAAGAACGGCGGCATCTCGCAGGACTACAAGATCTACACGGGGCAGCTCCGGCAGCGGTATCTCGCGCCGGGCGGCAACTTCGTGAACGAGGCCAGCCTCCAGCTCGTGAACTGGAATCACAACGAGCTGCCGCTCGTGCCGGGCCCGCAGTTCACCTATCCCGGCATCGTGCTCGGCACGTCGGGTTTCCCGCTCATCCTCAAGGAAACGCATCTGCGGGTCGTGGACCGCGCGACGTGGAACCTCGACAACGCGTCCGGCTCGCACGTGATCAAGGCGGGCGTCGAGCTGAGCCGCATCGCTGCGAGCCAGTCCTTCCCGAACAACAAGGACGGCTCGTTCAATTTCCTCACCGATACCTCCACGTTGCCGAACACGGCATCGATCGCCGTGGGCTTCACCGATCCGAATGGCGTCAGCGACGCCGACGCCAGCGCGACCGGCTACACCACGGGCGTGTACGTGAACGACGAGTGGCGCATGAGCCCGAGATTCACGCTGTCGCTCGGTCTGCGGCATGACGCCGAGTTCAACACGATGGACAACAACTACACGGTGCCGTGGGCGAGCGATCCCGTGCTCCAGAACATTCCCGCGCTCCAGCACTTCCTGAACAAGGGAAACCGCAAGAACGATCTCAATAACTTCTCGCCACGCATCTCATTCTCGTGGGATCCATTCACGACGAACAAGACATTCGTTCGCGGCGGCTTCGGCATCATCTATGACCGCGTGACGAGCTTCATCGGCTTTCAGGAACGCAAGAACTCC
>JBJMNM010000212.1:0-3443 GCA_045804305.1 Gemmatimonadaceae bacterium
CAGGAGAAAACGACGGCGCATCACGAACGGCGTGCCGTGCATCCGCGTGTACTGGTCGCCGAGCCGATCCTGGTTGCGCGTCACCTCGGCGGTGTCGAGCCGGTCGAGCGGAACGAGCTGCACGAATGCGACCAGCCGATTCACCGGAACGATGGCAAGCTGTCGGGCGGGATCGAGGGCGACGCCGCCCCAATGCGCGCCGCCGATGTTCGACGGCATGACGAGCGTCCCTTCGAGGCTCGGCGGCGTGAAGGCGCCGTCGTTGCGCATGGGCCGGATCTGAGCCAGACAGGCCTCGCGATCCGCGGGTGTGGGCCCCCACACGTCGTCGAGCGAGAACGTCTGCGGACTCAGCGCGGCCATGACGCGGTTGAACGGCTGCGTGGGGGATGCACGCTCGCCGAACACGGAGCTGGAAGGAACGGGGCGCTCGTCCACGGGAAACACGGGCGCTCCGGTTTCGCGGTCGAGCACGAAGAGCTGACCCGTCTTCGTGGCCTGAAGCACCACGTCGGTCGCTCGGCCATCGTGCGTAATGGTCGCGAGCGTCGGCGGCGAGGCGACGTCGTAATCCCAGAGATCGTGGTGCACGGCCTGGAAATGCCACACCACCGCTCCTGTCGACGCGCGCAACGCGACGACCGAGTTGGCGTAGCGGTTGTCACCGGCTCGCTCCCCGCCGAAGTAGTCCGGGCTCGGGCTCCCGGTCGGCACGAACACGAGATCGCGGGCGGAATCGGCGGCGATCACCGACCACGCGTTCGCCGCGCCAGTCGTGTGGGACATCACGCCACGCCAGCTCTTCCATGCAGCGTCGGCCGAGTCACGCGGAACCGGATCCCAGCGCCAGCGCAGCTTGCCGGTGCGCGCGTCGAAAGCCCGCACCTCGCCGCTCGGCGCGTTCGTGCGGTTGTTGTCGGCGACCGAGGAGCCGGTGACGATCAATCCGTTGATCACGGCCGGCGGCGAGGTGAGCTCGTACTCCTCCTGATAGGACGGAGCATTGTGCAGTCCCTGCCGGAGGTTGACGCGTCCCGCGGTGCCGAAGTCCGCGCAGGGACGTCCGGTGCGGGCATCGAGGGCGACGAGCTGCGCGTCGACCGTGCCGAGGTAGATCCGCCGCCGACATTCTGCGTTGGCCGATGCGGCCGGATCGACCCAGGTGGACACGCCGCGATTTGCGTAGTCGCCCCAGTCGCCGCCGATGTCGATCCTGGCATCGTACGTCCAGCGCTCGCGCCCGGTGACCGGATCGAGCGCAATGACGCGGCCGAGGGGTGTGGAGAGATACAGCGTCCCGTCCACCATGAGCGGCGTCGCCTCGAAGTGCGGATCGCGCTTCAGGTTGAATCGCGATCCCTTCACTTCGCCCGTGCGATATGTCCAGGCGACGGCGAGCGTGGCGACGTTGTCGCGCGTGATCTGCGTCAACGGCGCGTAGCGCGTGTTGTCCGCGTCGCGTCCGTATGCGCGCCACTCTCCGCCGGGCGCCTGCGCGAGCGCTGGTCCCGCGGCGATCACCAGACCGAGCGCGACGCGAATCACTTCGACCCCATCGGCGAGACCAGCCTCGGTACGACGTAGTAGTTCTCGTCCACGCGGAGGCGCGACGCGTCGGTCACCGGGCCGGCCGCCGTCTGCCACGTCGTCGTTGGATGAAGCACCACATAGTCGGTGCCCGACAGCGCCACGCGCACCGGCATCGCGAAGCCGGGCACCACGTCGGCCCAGCGATAGGAGAGCGCGGAGCCGTCGAGCTTGTACTCGAACGCAGGGATCTTCGTGGTCGTGAGATACTGCGCGAACACCGGCGCCAGATCGATCCCCGCCTGGCGGCTGATGTAGCTGCGCACCTGCTCGCCGGTCACGATCTGATGCCGGAAGGTGGAGTTGAGCCCCCGGAGAATGGCGCGCCACTTCTCGTCGTCGCCCACGAGCTGACGGATGGTGTGGAGCATGTTGCCGCCCTTGTAGTACATGTCGCCGGAGCCTTCGGCGTTCACCCCGAAGGGCGCCACGATTGGACGGTCGTTCCGAATGGCCTTGCGCGTGCCGATCACGTAAGCGGCGCCGGCTGCCTTTCCATCCTGACATTCGGTGAAGAGGTTCTCCGCGTAGTTCGCGAAGCTCTCGTGCACCCACATGTCCGCGAGGTCCTTGGACGTGATGCTGTTGCCCCACCACTCGTGCGCGCTCTCGTGCACGATGATGAAGTCCCACTTGAGTCCCCAGCCGGTTCCCGACAGGTCCCTGCCAAGGTAGCCGTTCCCGTACTTGTTGCCATAGGCCACGGCGCTCTGGTGCTCCATACCCAGGTGCGGCGTCTCGACGAGCTTGTAGCCGTCCTCGTACCATGGATACGGGCCGAACCAATGCTCGAAGCAGCGGAGCATCGGCACCACTTGCTGGAATTGCCGCCTGGCGGCGTCCACGTGATACGCCAGTGGCCAGAAATCCAGCGTCAGCGGTCCGGCCTCTCCCTGATAGACCTCGGCGAAATGCGAGTAGTGTCCCGCATTGACGGCTACGTCGTAGTTGTTGATCGGGTTGGTGACGAACCACTCGAAGGTGGTGGTGCGGTCGCCGTTGTGGATCACCCGCCGCAGTCTCCCATTGGAGACGTCCACCATCGGATCCGGAACCGTGATCGCGACGCGTTGGCTGTCGGGCTCGTCGGCCTGCGTGTCCTTGGTCGGCCACCAGCCACTCGCGCCGTATCCCTGCACGGCTGTCGCCACGTATTGGGCGCCAAGGCTGTCCCGCGTCCACACGACGCCCCCATCCCATGGTGCATGCTGCGCCGCGCGCGGCCGGCCGTGATAGTGGACCGTCACGGTCCGCTGCTCTCCGGCGCGTTGCGGCGCGACGAGCGCAACGAAGAGTGCGTTGCCATCCCGGCGATGCGAGAGTCGCCGCCCATCCTGCACGATGCTGTCGACCGCCAGCGGCGCCATCAGATCGATCTGCATCTCCCGCGCGGGACGCAGCACGCGATACGTGATCCCGTTGTAGCCGCGCACGCTGCTGTCCGCCGGAGTCACCGTGGCGTGCAGGTCATAGAACGTCACGTCCCACCAGCTCCGCTGCGGCGTGATGCTGCCCCGCAGCGTGTCGGCATGCGTGAAGGTGACGGTGTCCTGTGCCCGGCCCTCGCTCGCGCGCATCAGGACGAGACAGGTGAACAGCAGGAGAGTCCGGATCATGTCGACGTGGGGTGAAGGCCGGCTTGAAGGATAATCGGCGACCGTCCGGCCCGGGCGTTGCATCCTCCAGCCGGCATGTTCTTCCACTCCTGGTCGGACGTCGGCCGAGCAGTGATCGTGTCGGCGAGTGTGTTCCTGCTGATCGTGGCGCTGTTGCGCATCGTGGGGCAGCAGGCGCTCGCGAAGATGTCGGGGTTCGACGTGGTCTTCACCGTCACCCTGGGCTCCGTGGTCGCGACC
>JBJMNM010000213.1:0-4303 GCA_045804305.1 Gemmatimonadaceae bacterium
ATACGCGGCCGCGACGAGCTCGGCCGCCGCCTTGCTGGCGCTGTACGGATCCTCCCCGCCGAGCGGGTCGTCCTCCGAGTGCGCAGTGTGCGACCGGCGGTAGCACTTGTCGCTCGTGGCGACGACGACACCATGAATCCCCTCGACACTTCGTACGGCCTCGAGCACGTTGGCGGTACCGACGACGTTCGTCGTGAACGTCTCCACCGGCTCCTCGTGCGACCGACGCACGAGCGACTGGGCCGCTAGATGGAAGACGACCTCCGGCCGTGCCTGCTCCATCGCCCTCGTGACCGCAGCGACGTCGCGGATGTCGCCGGTGACGCTCTGGATTCCCCCGGCAACTCGTGCCGACTCGTAGAACGAGGGCGTCGTCGGGACGTCGATCGCGTACCCGGTGACGACGGCGCCGAGGCGCTCGAGCCAGAGTGTGAGCCAGCTCCCCTTGAAGCCGGTGTGGCCGGTGAGGAAAACGCGGCGTCCGCGCCAGAAGGCAGGGCTCACCAGCGGCGCCACGGCGCCTGACCCGTGTCCCACAGACGCTGCAGGTGGCTTTTGTCGCGAAGCGTGTCCATCGGGTGCCAGAAGCCGCCGTGCCGATAGACGCCGAGTTGCCGCTCGGCGGCCAGGCGGCCCATCGGTTCGCGTTCCCAGCTCGTCGCGTCTCCGTCGATGTACTGCACGACATCCGGGGAGAGCACGAAGAAACCGCCGTTGATCCATCCGCCGTCTCCGCGGGGCTTCTCGGCGAAGTCGACGACACGGCCGTCTTCGATCTCGAGCGCGCCGAACCGCCCCGGCGGCTCCACGGCTGTGACCGTCGCGAGCACGCCCTCCTCCCGGTGGTGCGCCAGGAGAACGTCCAGGTCGACGTCGGCAACACCGTCTCCGTACGTGAAGTGGAAGTGCTCGTCGCCGAGATAGGGCGCGACCCGCTTCAAGCGGCCACCCGTCATCGTCTCGTCGCCGGTGTCAACCAACGTGATGCGCCATTCCTCGGCCGCGCTCTGGTGCACATCCATCGTGTTGTTGGCGATGTCGAACGTGACGTCGCACATGTGCAGGAAGTAGTTCGCGAAGTACTCCTTGATGACGTAGCCCTTGTAGCCGAGGCACACGACGAAATCGTTCACGCCGTAGCTCGAATAGATCTTCATGATGTGCCAGAGGATCGGCCGCCCGCCGATCTCCACCATCGGCTTCGGCCGGGCGTCCGTCTCTTCGCTGAGCCGCGTTCCGACTCCGCCGGCGAGGATCACGGCCTTCATCGCGGCGATGGTAGTTGCCGTGCGAGCGAGGCGGTTCGCCGACGTCCGCTTGCGGCCATGCCCCAGAAGCCGCCGGCAGAGAGGACGACCTTCGCGAACGGACGGAGGCGAAGGACGCCGGGATGCACTGCCGCGCGAAGAAGCGACGAGACGAACACGGCCGGTAGCGGGCCACGGGCGATCGCCTCGAGCTGGTCGGCGAGGACCCGCCAGGCGAATCGCACGGCGGCGCTGGGCGCGATTCCATCACCGTTGGCCTGTAACAGGAACCGAGCGAACCGCGTGTACTCGGAACCTTCGTCGAGCACGGCCTCGACCGGGGTGAGAGGCGACGCGAAGGCGCGGAGGAAACGACGACGCGCGTCACGGTCGAGGGCGAGCGACCATTCGCCATGGCACGGGTTGAGCCACCATGCCAGGTAGCCGTCGTCCTCTCGCAGTAGAGGGTCGACCGCGAACGCGTCGACGACCGCCGTTCTCGCCTCCGCGACATCGCCGAGGCGGTACGCATGGACCGCGCGCTGAAGAGCGATGAGCGCTCGAACACGAGGCTCCCGGAGCCGGTCATCGCCGGCTTGCGAGATATCCCACAGCGAGCGGAAGAGCTCGAACTTGCGAGGGCGGTCCGCCGTGCGGTTCTCCACGGATCGATGGCGCTCATGTAGGCGGTACCCGACGACGGGCTCGCCGGGCACGAAGACGCAACCCGCCCGAGCGAGCAGCCGGATGGCGACGTACCAGTCGTTGAAATACACGGCTTCGTCGAAGCCGCCTATCTGCATCAGCAGCTCGCGCCGCGTAAGCAGAGCAGCACCAGGGACGAAGTCGTGGAAGAGGAGCGCCTGGAGAAGATCGCCGGTGCGGTCGAACCCGAGCACCGCGTCGGGCGCTCGGCCGCCGACCTGACCTGTTGGGCGCCCGGCCTCGTCGATGAATTGCGCGCCGCCATAGACGAAGGCGGCCGCCGGCTCACGTTCGAACAGCGCGACACGACGCTCCAGGCTGCCGCGGAGATAGACGTCATCCGCGGGCAGGAGGCCGAAGTATGTCCCGACCGCCTCTGCGAGACCGAGGTTGAGCGAGGCGTTTACGCCCCGGTTCTCACGGCCTGCGTGGGTGAGGACGCGGACGCGCGGATCGCGGCCGGCGTAGTCCAGCGCGATCTCATAGCTTCCGTCGTCGGAGCCGTTGTCGATCAACAGCAGCTCGAACGCCTCGTATGACTGATCGAGAACGCTCTCGATCGCCTCCGGAAGGAACCGGCCGTAGTTGTACGACGGCATGCAGACCGAGACGACCGGGCGCACGGTCATGCGCCCAAGCTACCCGATCGTGTTCACCGTCCCAAGGTCGACGGTCGCCGTCTGGCCGGCCGAGTTCGTCGCCGAGAGCGTTGCCTGCCACGTTCCCGGCGGGACCGCGGCCTGCGTCGTGCCCGAGACCGGCTGCTGGCCGAGATCGAGCGTCTGCGGCGGGTTGACGCCCGCAGGATCGACGAGTTGCACGACGAGGTTGAGCCACGGCGTGCCCGGATCGTCGGCCTGCCACGTGAGCGTCGTCCCGGCGAGCTGGCCCTGCAGGCCCGCCGGCGGCGCCGTGTCGAACGCCACCACGACCGGCGCGAGCTGCACCGTGGAGCGCAGCCCGACGTAGCTGATCGCCGACACCGTGACCGGATACGTGCCGGGCCCGAGCGCCGGCGGGGGCGCCCAAGTGATCACGTGAGTGCCGCGCGACCACCGATACGTGAGCACCTTGCCGGCGATCGTCAGCGTCACCGAAGAGCGCTGCGAGAGCGTGATCGGGATCGTCGCCGTGTCCAGCCAGCCGTCCGCGGGCTGCGGATAGACGGTCGGCGTCGCAGCGCCCTCGCTCACCCGCGGCGCGCCGAGATAAGCCTGGAATCGTTGCGCCGCGTCGCTCCAGTACGGATCCTTCGTCTGGAACGCGAGCTTGCCGAGCAGCGTCGTCACGTACTGCTCGTAGCCGAGTGACGCATGGGCGCCGCGCAGCTCGTACAGCGACCAGTCGCCGGTGTCGAAGCCGGTGAAGAGCGCCTTTGCCGCGGCGGTCATGCGTTGCGCGAGCGCGGTCGCCGCGCCGTTGCCGGTCGTCTGGCCGTATTCGGTCAGCGAGACGATCGTCTGCAGCTGCGCATTGAGGACGATCTCGCGGTCGAAGCCGTAGAGCTGGATCCACGGCCCGGCGGACGTCTCGGTCAGCAGGTGCGGCACGGCGGCGTACGCGCGCGCTGCCGCAGCGGTCAGCCGCGGGTCCCCCAAGAGCGTGCCCGCGCGCGCGAGGGCCTGCGCGGCGAGCGCCTCCGCCATGCCCGACGCCCACGGCGGCCGGCCCGCGCCGAAGCCGAACGAGTACTCCCAGATGAGACGCGGTCCACGCGGGATGGCCCGGTCGACGAGCGCGTACGCGAGCGACTGCGTCTTCTCGACATCGTGCGCGGAGGCCGCGTTCGCAAGCGCCGAGAAGCTCGCGAGCGGATGGAACTCGAGGCCCTTGTATGGGAACCAGCGGTAGACGACGCCTTCGCCGTCGCTGACGTCGACCGCCGTGTCCGGGATGCGATGCGTCTCGAAGTACCCGAGGTTCTGCTCCAGCTGTGTGAAGAGCGCGAGCGCGCGCGGCGACGTCAGCGAGTCCCACAGGTTCGTCAACTGCAGGAGCTGGGACGCGATCACCCGCGCACGCAGCTTCGGAAGGCGCCGCTCGTCCCACGATGCACGATTGACGTCGCGGCGGTAGCGCGCGGCATCGTCAGGCTTCATCCAGTGCTGCGCGAGCGCGTGCGCGATCCCGCGGCGGAGGAGCTGCTCGCTCGTCGCGCCGCGCGCCGCCGACGCAGTCGGTGCCCAGATGAGGATGATCGCCGCAGCGGCCGCCGCCGCCCGCCTCATTTCAGTGAGCGGGTGGGCTCGACGGCGTACAGACTCGAGTAACCGTGAAAGAGCAAGCGCATTCCGTCTCCAGAGACTGGGACGTAATGTCCGTGGCGAAAGTTGAGCACGACGCGTCCGGTG
>JBJMNM010000214.1:0-2839 GCA_045804305.1 Gemmatimonadaceae bacterium
GCGACGCTGCGGACGAATGCGAGCGCGGTGGAGGAGCGCATCTATCAGGTGCGCAACCAGAGCGGACAGGATCCGCTCAACTTTCCGATCAAAGTGAACAACCGCCTCGCCACGCTGCTTGCGATGGTAGAAAGGGGAGATGCTCGTCCGACGAACAACATGCCCGAGATCTTCGGCATCCTCTCGACCGAGCTCGGGCAGTACACGGCGCGGCTGACGCAGGTCTGGAACACCGATCTCGCGGCGACGAACGCCGAGCTGGCACGAGTGGGGCTGCCGCTGCTCGATCCGGCCTGCGTGCAGGTCAAGGGGTGCGCGCCGCGGCCGTGAGCGGGCGTGGTCAGGGCGTGAGCGCCGGCTTCCTCACCACCGTGAGCTTGAGCTGCGACGGGTACTGCGCCGAGTGGTGCACGCTGTTGTGGGCCACGAGAGACGCCGTCTCGTCGTAGTTGTTCCCGCCCGTGGTGAGATTGCGATCGAACCGCGGGAAGTTGCTGCTCGACACCTCGATGCGGATCCGGTGGCCGGGCGCGAAGTAGTTGCTCGTCGTCATCGGCTGCAGCGCGACCTTGTACACCTTGCCGGCCTGCATCATCTCCACCGGCTTGTCGTACCCATTCCGATACCGTACCCGCTGGATCGTCTCGTCGAGATTGTACGCTCGGCCATCCGGCTCCACGTCGATCAGCTTGACGGTGATGTCCGTGTCCTTCCGATCGGAGGAGACGAAGGTGGTGAACTCGATCGGTCCGCTCACCTCCATCCCTTCCGTGAGCGGCTCCGTGGTGTAGACGAGGATGTCGTCGCGCTCCTCGGATCTGCTCTGATCGAGCGAGCCGCCGGAGAGGGCGTTCGCCTGACAGCACACGTTGCCGCCGATCGACATCACCGGCTTCATCGGGTCGTACGCGAAGTTGTCGGGGGTGTCCTTCGCGGGAGGGGTCGTCGTGAGCACGCCGTCGCCGTGCAGGGTGTTCGCCTTGCCGCCGCTCGAGAGATAATAGGTGAGCGTCTGCGCGCCCTTCGGCGGCCAGCTGTCCGACGACTGCCACTTGTTGAGGCCCATCGTGTAATAGCGCACCTTCGGCATCGTGTCGAGCAACGATGAGCGTTCGCCCTTGAGGAAGATGTCGAACCAGCCGTAGGTGAGCGCGTCGTAGTCGTAGCGTGCGTCGCCGACGCTCCGCTCGCCGACGATCGTGTTCTCCGTCGCCCGCTTGTACGCGCAGTGCAGCGTGGGGGCGATGATCGCGTACTGCTGGTTGGCGATTGCGGGATCCGCCGTCTTCCGCACGTGATTGTACGTCGCCAGGTTCGGGCCGACGGAGACGTCGTACCACGACATGAACCAGAGACCCGGCACGTTGATCTTCATGTCGTCGTGGAACAGGCCGCCGCGGTACCAGGCGGGATCGTTCGGCTTGCGCTTGATCATCGCGCCGCCGGTCGCGATGCCCGGCACTGAATCCGCGAAGATGCCGTGCGGCCCACCGTGCTCCTCGATCATGTTCGTCTCGGGGAGCGTCCAGAACGCCTTCTTCCAGTCCGCCGGCGCCTGATGATAGGCGAGATCGAACGACTTCGCGGCGCGGATCAGGTCCGCCTGCGACGTGTTCTTCGGGAACTGCGGCCGCACCTGGTTCTGCTCGCCCTCGAGCCAGTCGATGAACAGCATCTGCACCGCGCCCCCGCGGTACCAGTTCCCCTGCTCGTAGTACGGCTTCACTCGGCCCACGCCGGCGCCGAAGCCCTGTGGGATGATCGTCGCCAGCCCCCTCGGCGACTGCGCCGCAACGGCCATCTGCCATTCCGCCGTCGACGAGCAGCCGATCAGGCCGACCTTGCCATTCGACCACGGCTGCGAGGAGATCCATCTGATCTCGTCCACGCCGTCGCTGATCGGGGCGCCGAGGATGTCGTACTGGCCCTCGGAGAAGAAGTGGCCGCGCTCGTTCGCTCCGACGTACGCGTATCCGCGCTTGACGGCCGAGAGCTGCGCCGTCATGTCGGCGGGGGCGCCGAGTGCGACGTCCCAGTAGTTCATGTTGTATGGCGTGCGGACGAAGATCGCCGGGACTCTGGCCGCGCCCTTGGGGCGGTAGACGTCGAACTGCATCCGCGTCCCGTCGCGCATCGGGATCATCAGCTTGCGATCGACGACCGCGATCTCCTGGAGTGCCTTCTCAAGCGAATCGCGCCGGGCGACGAGCACCGTGTCGCGCTGGGCGCGCTGCGCGGTGAGCGGCGCGGTGGCCGCGACGACGAGGGCGGCGGCGAGGATGTGCAGGCGGGCGCGGGGCATGGTCGATCTCGTGGCAAGGGAAGACGTGCGGCCGAGCCGACGATCATGCCCGTTGCGCGAGCGGGCTGTCAAGCGCGGCGGTACGTCGTGTCCGCGGCGAATGGATCCTTCTTCTGCTGGCTACGACAGCTCATCGTAGGTCCAAGCGTCAGCAGCGCCATGAAGCCGATGGGGAAATGCACTCGGCGCGCCAGCCACAAACAGCCGCTCGGGCCGGCCCCTCGAGACCGTTGGGAGGTTCGGATCAGAACGGATCTGCGGATCGCCTCCCTGCCATGCCAAGCCTCCGAGTGGCAGAGCCGAACAACTTGGGGGGTGCGGGGCGAGTGTTCTGTGGCAAATCGACGGCGTCGCGGTGGCAGAGGCCTGAACCGCGCGAGCGCGTTCGTGATTCGCGATCGAGTCTGTCCGGCTCGCGATGGCGCGCGTGGCGCACCCCACTGTCTCCCGCACCGTCAAAGCACGTCGCGCCGGGTGCCTGGAGCGCTGGACGGCACACGGAGTCGATCCGCCGATCCGTCGTGATCCGCTTCCTCC
>JBJMNM010000215.1:0-7333 GCA_045804305.1 Gemmatimonadaceae bacterium
CGGCCTTCCGTGACTTCGGTGGCGAGGTCGCGCACCGTGGCCGCGATGAGGCGCACGTCGACCGCCACTTCACGAGATCCACCGGTGCGACGCACGCGCCGCGCCTCGAGCGCGCGCAGCAGCGTCGGCTGAAGGGGCTCGGGGAGCTCGGCAATCTCGTCGAGAAAGAGCGTGCCTCCGTCGGAGGCCTCGAACAGGCCGGGCAGCGGCCCCTGGCCCACGTTCTCCACGCCGAACAGCTCGGCGTCGAGCGTCTCGACCGGACGCAGCGCACAACTGGCCTCGTGAAAGGGCCGTCCGCCGCGGGGGCTGAGCGCGTGGATGGCGCGCGCGACGCGCCCCTTGCCCACGCCGCTCTCCCCCACGAGAAGGGCGACCGTGCGCTCGCTGCGGGCGAGAAGCTCGATCTGCTGCGCCAGCTCGCGCATCGGCACCGAAGGCCCGAGGAGCATCTCCGTCGCGGCGCGGCCCGTGCGCGCGTCGGCCGCTCGCGTGAGCTCACGCAACTGCGCCTTCTCCAGCGCGCGCTCCACCACCGCGCCCAGGTGCGCGAGCTCCACCGGCTTCGTGAGAAATCCCTCGGCGCCCGCCTGCATCGCCTGCACGGCGAGCGGGATATCACCGTGCCCGGTGATCATGATCACAACGGGCCGCTGCTCCCGCGTGCGCTCGAGCACGTCGAAGCCCGACATGTCGGGCAGGTGCAGGTCGAGCAGCATCACCGCCGGACGCTCGCTGGAGGCGAGCCGTACGCCTTCCTCGCCCGTGCCGGCGCGCAGCACGTCGTGCCCCGCGCGCTCGAAGTAGCGCCCGAGCGCGGAGGTAATGTCGGCTTCGTCGTCGACGATGAGGATCTTGGCCATCAGCTCGTCACGCCCGCGAGAACGGCCGCGAGGTCGTCCAGTTGAAAGGGCTTGCTCACACTCGGCCGTCCGGCCTCGGCGAGGAACCGCCGTGCGTGTTCGCTCTGGGTGTCGCCGGTCACGAACACGACGCGGCGGGCATGTCGGGGGTCACTCGCGCAGAGCTCACGGTAGAGAGTATCGCCACCGAGCCCCGACATCCTGAGGTCCAGCAGCACCACATCATACTCGCCGGCCGCCAACAGTGCGCGGGCCTCCTTGCCGTCGTGGGTCGCGGTGACTGCATGGCCGAGGGACTGGAGGAAGGTCGCGATCGCGACTCGCATCGATGGCTCGTCGTCCACCACCAGTACGCGCCGGGGCACCGACGCCGTTGACGCAGGCGGCGGGGGCGGTGCGGCCTTCCGTTCGATCGGCGTGACGCGCGGGAGCTGGACCAGGAAGCTGGCGCCGAGCCCAGGGGACGACTCCACGCGGATCTGTCCCCCGTGCTCGCGCACGATGCCGTCCGAGATCGAGAGCCCCAGGCCGGTGCCCTGCCCCACCGGCTTCGTGGTATAGAACGGGTTGAAGATCCGATCGCGCTGATCGGCAGGAATGCCGGGACCGGTATCCGACACGGCGATGATGAGCGACTCTTCATCCCAGCATGTCCGGACAGCGATCCGGCGGGGGCCCGTCCACTCCGCGAGCGCCTGCTCCGCGTTCGTGAGCAGGTTGAGCACGACCTGCTGGAGCTGGAATGGATCGGCCCACGTGAGAGGCATCGCGGGGTCCAGCGCGAGATCCAGCTCGATCTGCGCCGTGGTGAGCGCGTAGCGGCGGAGGGCGATCGTATCGGTGACGATCGCGTTCAGATCCGCGTCCATGCGCTCCGCCGGCCGCTGCCGCGCGAACGTCAGCAGATGCGATACGATCTTCGCCGCGCGCGTCGCCTCGTGATGGATCGTCTCCAGCGCGCGGCGGGTCTCGTCATCCCTCGGCGACAGTGACGCGAGGAGCAGCTCGGAGAACGCCATGACGCCAGCGAGCGGGTTGTTGAGCTCGTGGGCGACTCCGCTCACGAGCTGCCCCACGGCCGCGAGCTTCTCCTGCTGGAGGAGCTGTCCCGCGAGGCGCTGCTCGTCGGTGACGTCGCGCATGATGCCGAGCGCCCCGACGATCGCGCCGTCCTCGAACACGGGCGCGGTGATCACGCTGCCCGTGCGCAGCTCCTCGCTCGCGGTGCGGTAGCGCAGCAGCCCCCGGCACCGCTCGCCCGCGATCGTGCGGTCGAGCAGCTCCCGCGCCGCGTCCACGTCGCTGGCGTCGAGCACACTGGCGAACGGCGCGTCGAGCAGCTCGGATCGCGAGCGGCCCACCCCATGCTCGAGCGCGCGATTCACCGCGGTGAACCGCCCGTCCGCGGTCAGGATGAAGATCGCATCCGATGCCGATTCCACGAGGCGCGTGTACCGCGCCTCCGACCGCTCGAGCGCCGCGCTCCTCGCGCGCTCGTCGGTGATGTCGCGCAGCGCCGCTACGATGCCGGTGATCTCCCCGCGCTCGCGCAGGGGCGCCGTGATCACCTCCACCAGGCGGTGCTCTCCATCGCCGCGGATGACTCCGCCCTCGTAGCGCTGCGGCGCGCCGGCGAGCGCCTCGTCCTCGCGCTGGCGCACATGGTCGCGCCATTCGACGGGCACGGTCACGGCGACCGGCATGCCGATCAGGGCCTCGCCATACCCGAAGAACTCGAGCGCGGCCGGGTTCGCGAACGCGATGCGCCGGTCGCGATCGGTGATGACGATCGCGTCGCGCGACGTCTCCACGACATGCCGGTAGCGCAGCAGCTCGTCGCGCTCGCGACGCAGCTCCCGAAGCGTCTCGAGTGACGGGCTGGCGTCCGCGTCGTGCGGCGAGGAGCTCGTCATCGGCGCGGCACGAGAAGCTGCGCGGCCAGCGGCTCGACGGTGATCTCGACAGGCGTCTCTCCGATGAGCTCACCGTCGGCCTGAAGGGGAAGGACGGGGTCGGTCGTGAGGCGGAATCGCGTCCCTTTCCTATATAGTATCGCCGCGTCCGGCCGGAAGTCCTGCCGCGTGACGCGCCACATGATGCGAAGCGCGTCCCGGAGATTGGCCGGTGAGAAGATGCAGCAGTCGAGCATGCCGTCATCCACGGCAATGCCTGGTCCGAAGGCGATACGGTCCTCGAGGATCGCGCCGAAGTTCGCGAACAGCACCGCCGCGGCCCGGCGCTCGATCAGCTCACTCTCGTCGTCCACCTGGACGCGCGCCACGAAGAACCGTCGCAGCAGCACGGCACGCAGCGCGGCCTTCGTGGCCATGATCGTGTACGCCAGCACACCGAGCCGGCGCTTCAGCCAGGTCGGGGTCTCCTCGACCATCGCCGCGTCGATGCCGACGCCCGCCGCCACGGCGAAATGCCGCCCACGCACGATCCCGAGGTCGATCTGCCGCACCTCTCCGCCCAGCAGCATGGGCACCGCACGCTTCACCGAGCGTGGAATGCCGAGGGCCCGTCCGAGCAGGTTGCCGGTGCCGCCGGCCAGCACGCCGATCGGGATCCCTGACAGCGCGAGCGCGCCGGCCACCTCCATCGCCGTGCCGTCGCCGCCGAGGGTGAACACCATGTCGTAGTCGCGCCCGCGCGTCGCCGCGATCTCGCTCGCGTGGCCGGCGCGTTCGGTGCGCGCCACGTCGCACGCCGCGCCAGCGAGGGTGAGCGCAGCGTGCGCCGCCTGCTCGAGTCGTCCGCCCCGCCGCGAGGCGGGGTTCGCGATGAGGAGAACGCGCGTCGAGGACGTCAGAACGACCAGGAGCGGAAGAGCGAGAGTCCCCACTGCTGTGGGGTCTGCACGAAGCCACGAACGTCGCCCGCCGCGTTGCAGCGCAGCGCGCTCGCCGCGGGCTCTCGGCCGGCGCGCAGGGCGAGCCGGTCCGGGCCCTCGAGTGGAAACCGATACTCCAGCTTTCCTTCGATGGCGTTGCCGAAGCCCTTGAGGCCCGGCTCCGAGCTGGGACTCGCGCCCGCCAGCTGGCACAGCCCCGTGCTGAAGCTCAGGAAGAGCCGGTCGCTGATCTGCTTCTCGCCGCCCACGCGCGTGGTCGAGAGGAAGCTGAACTGGTTGTTCGAGCCGTTCACGCCGTTCGCTCGCGCGTCGTTCACCGTGGCGCCCGACTCGACGTGCAGCACGTCGAGAAACCCGAGCTGATCACGGAGCCGCTGGCTGCCCCATGCGCTGAGCGTGGGCAGCAGGAAGTCCGTCGCGCGCTGGACGTTGGTGCTCCCACCACCGCCACTGGTGAGCTCCGCGCTTGGCCGCCCCGTCACCAGATAGGCCACCAGATCGGACGACGAGATGGATGCGTCGGTGCTCGACAGCTCGAGCGACGGCTGCGGGAAGATGTTGCCGAAGATATGCGCCTGCACGGCGATGTCGGCACGGTTCGACTGCTTCACCCGGTACAGCGCGGTCACGTCGATCGCCGGATTGAAGTCGGGGGTGCCGAAGAAGGTGATCTTCCCACTCTGCACCTGGAACTCGCGTTTCACCACGTCGAGATCCAGCGCATACGTGCCGCGATCGGCGTTCAGCGTGCCGGACAGCGCGAGGGTGTACCTCGGCACCAGCTTCGTCGTGTCGCTGAATGGATCGAACGACGCGCTCTGTGCATTGCTCTCCCTCGCACGCGTGACGCTCAGCGAGCCGCCGAGCTTGATGTTCGCTTCCTTCGACTTCATCCACACTTCGTCGCCGATGTTCACCGTCACGCCGGCCAGGCGGAGATGCTCCACCAGCGGGCTGCGAGTGGCGGGCATCAGCGGCCGATTGCGAACGTCCGTCGTGTCGAACAGCATCGCGAAGTCGTCGGCGGTCAGCTCCACGAGCTCCTTCCGGAGGAGCTCCGGAATGTAGATCGTGCCGCGGTCCACGTTCAGCGCGCCGCTCAGCGTGGCTTCGTCGTACGTCCCGTTGAGCGTGAGCCCCGAGGCACCGGTCGACAGGTCGAGTCGCGCGAGCGACCGTTTGTCCACCGCGCGGAGCCCGCGCGTATCGAGGCGGAGCGCGAGCGCCGGGTTGAGCAGATCGCGGAAGACCACCGAACCGGCGAGCGTCCCTGTGCCGCTGTTCGTCGGGCTCGTCCACCGCAGGTGGTCGATCGCCAGCGAGTCGCGCTGCGCGTTCACGCGCAGCAGGCCGTCGATGTCGGCGAACCGGACGCCCACATCGGGCACCTCGATCACACCATCCTTCACGCTCGCCACGCCGCCGACATGCGGATGCTCGGGCACGCCACTGATCGCCAGATCGAGCGCCATGTGCCCGCTCACATTGCGCAGCTTGGTCGACACCGCCTGCACGAGGGCGAGATCCACGCTGTCGGCATGGATGCGTCCACGCAGCTCGTCGCCGGTCGGCGTGGCCGAGAAGAGCGTGAGGGCGATCGGATAGTCGACCGCCATGTCGAGGAGGGAGCGTCCACCGCGCAGCAGGTTCGCCTGGAGGTTCGCCCGCGCGTCCGCGTAGCGGCCAGTGATCCGGAACGCTTCAACCGAGAGGGGCCCGTACTTGACCGAGCGCGCGCTCCCATTGACGGCGAGCAGCGGGCGGTCGCGCGTCCCCGTGATGTCGAGGTCGAGGTCGAGCAGCCCATCGAGCGGCGACACGAGCTGCGCGAGTCGGCCGACGTCGGTGAGCTGCACGCCACTGACCACCAGCCGCCCCTTGGCCGGCGCCGGCGCTGCCGGCGCGCGCACGAAGCCGGTGATGCGCGCGCCGGTGGCGTCGGCAAGGAAAAGCGTGTCGACCGCGAACGCGGTCGGCGAGCTCGTGAGCAGCGTTTGGCGACGCAGCGTCCAGCGCGACGTGCCGGCCGACACGTTCAGCGTATCGAGCTTCACGCTGGTCGTGTCGCCGAGCATGGCGACGTCGCCGGCGGCGCGCACGCCGTCCCCATTGTCCATCGCTGCCCCCACGCCGACCCGCGCGTGCCCCCGATCGAGGATGCGCGCATCGAGCGAAGCGCTGCGTACGCGCAACCCACCCGCGCTCACCGAATCGGCGCGCAGGTCCACGCTGCCCGTCGTGTGTCCGCGCACGCTGCGCACCGCGAGCGTGCCATGCAGGCCGCGCGCGCGCTGCGTGCGCACCTGCAGTCCCTTGCCGTCGAGCGCGCCGCGGAGGTCGAGCGAATCGAGCCAGCCGTGCACCGCGCCGCGGAACGTCAGCGCGCCGTACAGTGTGTCGGCCTTGACCGGTTTGCCATCGGCGGTCGTCGCCTTCCTGAGATACTGTCGGAGCCCACCGAGCGAGTCGACGTTCACCGCCACGACGAGCGAGTCCGCGCCCGCGGAGCGCGTGAGACCGAGGGTGCCGCGGGCGCGCATCGTGCCCGGCACGCCGTCGATGCGCAGCGTGTCCACGTGCACGATGCCGTTGTCGAAGCGCACGCGCGAGATCCCCGAGGTGAGTCGCACGCCCTCCACCTCGGACCCCGTCAGGCGGAGCGCCAGCGAGCCGGCCAGCGTAGCGAGCGAGTCGCCGGTGAGATCCACCTCGTACTGGCCCGCCAGCCGCGACGCGGGAGTCGTCCGCCCGACCAGACCCGCGGCACTGAGCGCGTCGAAGGTCCCGCCGCCACGCGCGCCGTAGCCACCCAGCGAATCGGCATCCACTCGGCCCGCATAGGTGATGTGCCCCGACGGCCCGGTGAGATCCGCTTCCATCTGGAGGTCGGGTGCCATCCCGCGCACCTTGATGGGGCCGGAGAAGGTGCCGCGCAGCGGAAGCTTGGGATACGAGCGGGCCAGCGTGGTGACGGAGAGCGGTGCCGCCAACAGGTCGAGATCGTACGCCATGTACTTCTCGCCGTACGTGATGCGCCCGCCACCGGTGGCCCGCGTGGGCTCGCCTGGGCCGTCGCTGTGCGTGAGCGATGCGTTCGACACGCGGACGTCGAGCCAGGAGGAGTCGAGCACCGCGCTGCCGCTCACGAAGCCGCCGATCTTCGGGAAGTTCGGATAGATGCGCGTGATGCTGCGCAGGTCGAACCGGTCGGTGGCCGCGGTGAAGTGATGGAACGCCGTGAACGCCGGCAGCAGGATGTCCAGCTCACCGTGCCCCGTCATGTGCGACACGGCTCCCGGCACGTGTGCGTCCTGGAACGTCAGGTTCGCCGCGTCCACGTAGAAGTGCGTGAGCGGGCCGCCGCGCGCAGTGACCGTGCCGGTCAGCGTGCCCTGCCAGTCGGCCGGGAACGGCTTGCCGTTCAGCGTGCGCAACAGATCCCAGTCCGCGGGATCCGCCTGCATCTTCACGTCATGCACCTTGAGCACCGGGCCGCCCGTCTCGAACGTCATCGCTCCACGCAGACGCGACTTCGTGGTGCGCACGTCCATGTCGGTGATCGCGTAGTCGAGCAGGTTGAGGTTGGGCTCGTTCTTGATGTCGAGCACCATCTTCC
>JBJMNM010000216.1:0-6196 GCA_045804305.1 Gemmatimonadaceae bacterium
CGTGCCGGCGCAGGCGAGCGATTCGGCGGTCGAGCTACGCACCGTCGTCGCGAGCTCGGTCGCGTGTGACTCGGCGACGTCGGTCGTCACGCTGGCGCCAGATGCGGGCACGGCGCCACCGCTGGGTGGAGTCGCCCGTGCCATCGCGGCGGGAGACACGCTGTGGTATCGCCCCGATACGCTGAGCTGGCGTGCACGCACCGTGCTGGCCGCATCGCGCACGACGATCGCCTGCCTTCGCCCTGCTGCACAGATCGCGGTAACGACGCGACTCACGCTCGACGGGCCGATGAACGTCGGCGGGGGCACGCCGCTGCGCGTTACGCGCCACGAGCAGTGGGTCGTCTATCGCTCGAGCGACGGTCGCTGGTACCTCGGTGTTCGGGATTGGAATGCGGGATCGGCGCGCTTCAATGCGTCGCAGCCTGTCGCGGGTCCGTTCGTTCGCGCGTTGCGCACCGGCGAGCGCACGGGCTTTCGATTCTACGATGCGCTCGGCAACACGGTGGTACCAAATGGCGCGAACGAGCGGAGCATCGCTCGCGTGCGCGTGACGGCGCTCTCCGCCGTGGCCTCGTCGGGCGTGACGGACACCGTGCGGCGTGATTCCGCCGACGCCGCGCTGTCGCGCGCCGGCGTGCAGTAACGCATGTCGGGGACGAGGCGGAGGCGTGCGAGGCGTGGCGTCGCACTCGTCACGGTGCTCGGGTTGCTCGCGCTGGCAGCGGCGCTCGTCGCCGGTTCATTCGCCTCGGCGACGGCCGCGTTACGTGCGTCTCGGACTGAACGCGCCTCGATCGTGGCACGTGAATGCGCGCGTCGAGCGCTCGGACGCGCGGTCGCGGGCTGGCGACCGACGGACGATTCGTTGTCGATCGGCGCCTACGTGCTACGGACGTCACCCGAATCCAGCGCGGCGACCCTGGATTCGGCCGATGCTCGGATCCGCGTTCAACGTTTGTCACTCCAACTCTTCGTCGTCTCCGTCGACGTTCGCGTTCCCGCGTCCGGTCCCGCGCTCGCGCGGCGTCGCATGCGCGTGCTGCTCGAACGTCCGCCATCGCCCGACAGCACGACGTTCCTCGCGCCGCGACCGCTCGTGCAGTGGGCGGTCGCCGAGCTGTATTGAACGCGCGATGCGCGCTTCGCGCAGTCGCGATGTTGCGAGTGACAGTCGTCACACGCGACGAGTTTGCCCTTGTTACCATCGGCCCAGTCCGGTCGTGTCATCGGTACCGGTGACCGGACGCACGGTCACGATGCCCGACGGCAGGGCGAGAAGTCGAATCCCTTCTTTGCTGCAACTGTGGGCTGGGCTGCGACGTAGCACGCCTCGCCTGAGGAATCGGAAGCGGTAGTAGCATGGCGGTCGTAATGGCCTCCCGTCCGCTTCGTTCCTCATCGTCCATCGCTGGCTCTCCCTCTCCCGGGCCAGACGTTCGTCTCCCGCTTTCGCGCACCTCCCATGGCACTGTTCGGTCGAAAGAAAACCACGGTCGGCCTGGACATCGGGTCGGGGCTCATCAAGGTCGCGGTCGTCGATCACTCCAAGAAGCAGCCGGAGTTGGTCAAGGTCGCGGTCGTGCCGTTGCTCGCCGACGCCATCGTGGACGGTGAAGTGATGGATCCCGGCATCGTCGCCGAAGCGATTCAGAGCGCGCTCGCAGCGGCGGACGTGAAGGGGAAGCAGGTCGTGACCGCCGTCGGCGGCCGCGACGTGATCATCAAGCGAATCCAGATCGAGCGCGTGAAGGAGCAGCAGGCGCGCGAGTTGATGCGCTGGGAAGCGGAGCAGCACGTGCCCTTCGACATGGAGTCGGTGGAGCTGGACTTCCAGATCCTCGATCCCGATGCCGACGGCGTGGAGATGAGCGTGCTGCTCGTCGCCGCCAAGCGCGAGCTGATCGAGTCGAAGCTTCGCATGCTGACCGATGCGGGCCTCGAGCCCAGCATGGTCGACGTCGACGCATTCGCCCTGCACAACGCATTCGAGATCAACTATCCCGACGCCATGCGCGGCATCGTCGCGCTGGTCAACATCGGCCACGACGTCACGAACATCAACATCCTCGACGACGGCGTCCCGATTCTCACGCGCGACATCACGGTCGGCACGCGCCGCTTCCGCGAGGATCTCCAGCGCGAGTGCGGCATCTCGGCCGATGAAGCGCAGCAGCTGCTTCAGGGATACGATCGCTCGGCGCACCTCGATGCGGTACTCGAGAGTCGCGGTGAGGAGATCGCCGTGGGCATCGAGCGCGCCGCCGCGTTCCTCGCCTCGTCGTCGCGCGCGCCTGGTTCGGTCCGCGCGATCTATACGTGTGGTGGTGGCGCCCGCATCCCCGGGCTCTCCGATACGCTCGCCGATCGGCTGCGCGTGTCGGTCCAGCAGGCCAACCCGCTCACCAACCTGAACATCCGCGACGGCGCGCTGGACAGCCTCGTCACGGACGAAGTCGCGTCGCTCCTGATGCTGCCCATCGGGCTCGCCATGCGACAGGTCGCCTGAGGAGCGCCGAGCGATGATCGAAATCAATCTCCTTCCCGGATCGGGAAAGAAAGCCAAGAAGGGAAGCGGCGGCGCGAAATTCAACTTCGGCGCCACGCTCGAGTCGCTGCGCGGGAAAGTCCGAGACCCATGGATGCTCGGCGCCATCGGCTGCAGCGTGGTCGCCGTGCTCGCCACCGCGGGCCTCTACACGACGCAGACGGCGCGCGAGTCGCGACTCGGCGACGAGCTGGAAAAGGCGGTGCAGGACTCCACTCGCTACGCCACCGTGCTGCGCGAGCGTGAGACCGCCGAAGCGAAGCGCGATACCGTGCTGCGCGCGCTGAACATGATCCGGGCCATCGACGACGACCGCTACATCTGGCCGCACGTCATGGACGAGGTCAGCAACGCGCTGCCGCCTTACACCTGGCTGGTGACGCTCGGCTTCACCGGCGGCGGCCAGGCCACGGCGCCGATCCGCACCGTCGTTCCCGCCGGGAACGAGGGGACGACGAGTGGTCGCAGGCACAAAGTCGCTACCGAGATCGTGAAGGACACGGTGCGTGTGCGCCTCGTCGGCAACACCGTCGACATCCAGGCGCTGACGCGATTCATGAAGCAGCTCGAGACGTCCGCCTTCCTCGAGAACGTGCAGCTCATCAGCTCACAGCGCGCGGTCGACAACGGGAAGGAAGTCACCCAGTTCCAGCTGGACATGCGCTACACGCGACCCAGCGTCGAGGACGTGCGTCGCGTGCCCCTCGCGGTCTCGGTGAGGTAACCCCATGGCACTCCTTCCTACCTCCCAGCGCGACCAGAAGATGATGGTCGTCTGCATCGCCGCGCTCGCTCTCGCGTTCGCCTACTGGTACATGCTCTGGACACCGGCCAACACGGAGCTGGACGGCGTGCAGGCGCACGTCGAAGCGCTCCAGGGCATCAATCAGACGGCCAAGTCGGAGCTCGCGCAGGGCAAGAACGCGCAGCTGCGCGCCGAGACGGAAAAGTACGCACAGGATCTCGAGGTCATGCGCGAGCTCGTGCCGACCGCGAACGAAGTGCCCGTGCTGCTCGAGCAGGTCTCCACTGCGGCTCGCCGTGTCGGGATCGACATCTCCGACGTGCAGCCGCTCCCGCAGCTCAACGGCGATCAGTACGACGCCTACAAGTACCGCATGAGCGTGCGCGGATCCTATCAGGAGATCGGCGATTTCCTCACGAACGTCGGCACCCTGCAGCGCATCGTCGCGCCGATCAACGTGTCGCTCAATCCGACGGCGTCCGATCCGCGCAAGCTCAAGGCGCCACGGCAGCAGGCGCTCGAAGCCCGTTTTGAGATCCAGACGTACGTCGCCCGCACCGTACCTACGGCCAAGACGGGCCCCGCCCGCCTTGAGCCGGAGCCTTCGAAGCCAGGTGAACGATGATCGCCGCACTGAAGCAGTACGGGACCAACTACGCGCGCCGGACGGTCCGGCGACAGCTCATCAACTACGCGATCGGTGGAGCGCTCGTCATCACCGGCGGCGCGTACTACCTGATCACGGGCAAGCCGTATCCGGGCGCCGAATCGAGCGCGCCGGAGCCGGCGCCCGTCGTGCACCACCCGCGTGTCGCGAAGCCAGCCGCCGTGAATCCGGCAGCGGCGACGCCTGCGCCGGCGACCGCGGTGCCCGGCGCGCCGATCACGATGCAGGGCATCGACATCAACGCGCCGAAGCGCGCCGCGCAGAAGGCGGTCGCCGCCGAGAACGCGCAGCTCGCCGCGCAGACGGGGCAGGAGGTTGCCACCGCGCAGCCGGCGCCGATCTCCGGCCCGGGCAGCAATCCGAGCGGCGCGCTGCCGGCGCCCACCGGCACGCTTCCGGTCGCGCGTTCACTCGACGGCAATCAGTCGGGGGGCGCGGTCACGCGTGAGGTCTACCGCTACACCGGTGTCGGCCGACGCGATCCGTTCTACTCGCTGATCCTCACCGACGAGCTCCGCCCGCTCCTCGCGGATCTGCGGCTCGTCGGAATTCTGTACGAAACGTCCGGACGTCGCACCGTCGCCGTCATGCGCGACCTCCAGACGAATGCACAGTACCGCGTGACGAACGGGCAGTCGCTCGGCCGTATGCGCGTCACGCAGATCCGCCCGCGCGCCGTCCTGTTCACGATCGAAGAGTTCGGACTCAGCCGACAGGACTCGCTGGTCTGGACCGATTCACTCAAGGTGAGGAACTGATGAAGCCAGTGCTGGCCGTCATCGTCGCTGCATCACTCGCGCTCGGCCCAATCGCCGAGCCGGTTGCAGCCTTCCCCGCTGAGGGGGCAGTTACCTCTCTCAGCGTGGTGCCGGCGTCTGGCCGCGCCGATCTCGTGATCGGCGTCGCCGGCGGCGTCGACGTCTCCGACTTCACGCTGCGCTCACCCGATCGCATCGTGCTCGACGTCACTGGTGCCTCGCTCGGTTTCGGCGCGCGCGGATACGACCACGTCGCGCGCGGCGGCATCATGGACGTGCGCTTCTCGCAGTACCGCAAGAACACGGTGCGCGTCGTCATCTACCTCGATTCGCCCCGCAGCTACGAGGTGAACAAGGACAACGGCGAGGTGCGCGTCAGCGTCACGACGGATCCCGCCGCCAAGTTCGCCGGCTGGCATGTCGGTGAGCGCCGCGCGGAACCCGAAGTCTCCGAGCGTGCTGCACCGCGTGCCGAGCAGGCCGAGGCGCCGCGCACCGAGTCGCCCGTGGCCGATGCGGCCGATCGCCCCGTGGAGCGCGTCGCCGCCGAGCGTCCCCGCCGGAATCGCAGCGACGATCGCGCGATGCGCGTCGTGCAGCAGGCGCAGCAGCGCCCGCAGCAGCCGCGCATCACCGTGACGTACCAGCAGGCGGACATTCGCGACGTGCTCGCGGCGTTCGCCGCCTTCTCGGGCCGCACGATCATCCCGAGCTCGGCGATCCCGCCCGTTCGCGTGGACGCCGAGATCAAGGACCAGCCGTGGGACGTCGCACTGCAGGCGATCCTCTCCTCGCAGGGTCTTGCCGCGACCGAGGACGCGAACGGCATCCTCATCGTCGACACGCAGGACCGCATTGCCCAGCGCGCGCAGACCGAGCCGCTCCAGACGCGTGTCGTGCGCCTGAACTACCAGCGCGCCACGCCCGTTGGTGATCAGCTGCGTACGCGTCTGCTCCAGTGCATCCCGGCCGAGCGCGGCGCAGCGTATTCCGGCGCGGCGCCTGGTCAGCCCCCCGTCGTTGGCGCGCCGCCGGCGCAGCCCACCATGGCGGGCGGTGTGAACCCCGGTCCGACGAGCCCGTCGGGCGGCAGCGACAACGGTCAGTGCCACGGTCGCGGCAGCATCACCGCCGACGAAGTCACGAACGCGGTCAGCATCACGGCACCGGTCAGCCTCCTCAATGATCTCGTCTCCTTCGCCGAGTCGCTCGACCTCCGCCAGCCGCAGGTCAACATCAAGGCGAAGATCGTCCTCGTGAATCGCACCGATCTGGACGCGCTCGGGGTGAAGTACGATCTCGGCAGCCAGAATCAGTTCTTCAACACGGTCGTGCAGCGCGTCGATCCGCTCACGGGCAAGGCGTCCACGCCGGCCGATCCGCCGACCGTGAACCTGGGCGGCAACACCGTGTCCGCCATCGCCAACGCGCTGTATACGCTGGCCCACACCGAAACGGCGTCGGCGTTCATGGCCAGC
>JBJMNM010000217.1:0-3629 GCA_045804305.1 Gemmatimonadaceae bacterium
AGGCGCTCGACCGCCTCGAGCGCGCCGCGCGCGCGCGCGACCCGTTCTTCGCCACCGAGTCGGCAACGTCGCCGGTGTTCGACGCGCTGAGGACGAGCCCGAGATACGCGTCGTTGCTGCGGTCGGTGGGGCTGACGCCGTTCAGGACCGTTGCGATGCGGTAAGCCCTGACGATCGCCTGTACCGGGAGCGTCTACCAGGCCGTACTCGATACTTGGTACGAGGTACGCAGTACTACGTACCCTCTATTCGGCGCGCTCGGCACCGGGCACGCCCCGAATCGGCCGTACGAAGTACTCTGTACCTCGTACCACGAGTACCAAGTACGGCCGGCAGACGCGCGTGCCGATGGCTCGCACCCGCCCTCCCCGACCTACCACGCAATCCCGTAATCCTCCCCGTGATTGCTCGACCCGCCCCACATCGTGCGATGCATTCGGTCGAACAGGATGGCGTTGATCGGCCCCGACGTGCGCTCCTCGAGCTCCAGCGTATAGCCCATGCGGCGCAGGGCGTCGCGCGTCGACTCCGGCATTGACGTCGCCACGAGCATGCGACCAGGGCGCGACTCGTGCGCGCCGAACGACGAGCGCATCTGATAGGTGTTGATGTTCGGCGCCTCCGTCGCCTGCTGCACCGTCATGCCGAACTCCACGACGTTCAGGAAGAACTGCAGCAGGTTCTGATCCTGTGAATCGCCGCCCTGCACCGCGAAGGCGAGGTAGGGCTGGCCGTCCTTCAGCGCGAGCGTGGGTGTGAGCGTCACACGCGGACGCTTGCCCGGCTCGATCACGTTGAACGGGCCATCCTTCGCGTCCGTGACGAAGCTCTGCGCGCGCTGGCTCAGCCCGATGCCGGTCCGGCCCGCGATCACCGCCGGCACCCATCCGCCACTCGGCGTGACGGACACCACCCAACCCTCGGCATCCGCCGCCTCGATCGACGTGGTTCCAGAGTAGAACGACTCCATGAACGCCGAATCGCTTTCCGGCGCGGAGGGTGTCGCCGGCACGACACGGTCCTGCTGACCACTTTTCGGCTGGGTGTCGGGCGGCGCGAAGTCGCTGTTCTTCCAGCTCGCGAGCTGCGTCGCGAACGGGTTGATGCCACCCTGGTACGGGTACGGATCGCCGGGCTTGATCGTCGGGTCGTTCTTCGTGGGGTCGATGAGCTTCGCGCGCTCGCGCGCGTACTGCTTGGACAGCAGCCCGCGCACCGGTTCCTCGGGCGGGAAGTACGGATCGCCGTAGTAGAAATCACGATCGGCGAAGGCGAGGCTCATCGCCTGGTACACCGTGTTGATGTACGCCGGCGAGTTGTAGCCCATGCTCTTCACGTCCACGTTCTCCAGGATGTTGAGCGCCTGGAGCATCGCCGGTCCCTGCTGCCAGAACGGGAGCTTGTACACCTCGATCCCCTTGTACGACGTGTGCACCGGCTCCTCGATGCGCACGCGGTAGTTCGCGAGGTCCTCGAGCGTGAACAGCCCGCCGTCCTCCTGCACGCCGCGCACGAGCTCGCGCGCGATGTCGCCCTTGTAGAAGCGATCGTACGCGGCGTAGATCGCGGCCTTGCGTGACTTGCCGGCGCGGCGCGCCTGCCGCTCCGCCTCGACGAGCTTTCGCCACGTGGCCGCGAGATCCCGCTGCACGAAGATCTCACCGGGCTCGGGCGCCTCGCGGCTCGCGCCCGCATGGGTCAGCATGATCGCCGGCGAATACTTCCACTGCTTGATCCAGCTCTTCTGTCGCTCGATCGTATTGGCGAGCTGCGCCTCGATCGGATAGCCATCCGCCATTTCGATGGCCGGCGCGAGCACCTCGCCCAGCGAGAGCTTCCCGTATTCGGCCAGCATGGTGAGCAGCCCGCCAACGGTGCCGGGCGTGACCGCGGCGAGTGGGCCGTATTCCGGCGGAAACTTGTAGCCCTTGCTCTTGTAGTAGGCGGCAGTTGCACCGGTGGGCGCCACGCCGAGCGCGTTGATGCCGATGACCTTCTTCGTCACCGGGTTGTAGATCAGCGCCTGCGTCTCTCCACCGCACGACAGCGTGTCCCACATCGTGCAGCCCGCGGCGAGCATCGCGGCCGCGGCGTCCACGGCGTTGCCGCCCTTGGCGAAGATGAGCGAGCCAGCGGTGGCCGAGAGCGGCTTGCCGGTGATGGCGAGCCAGTGCCTGGCATGCAGCGGCGGCTTGGCCGTTGGGGCGAGCCGAGGATCGGGCGCCTGCACCGCCCGCTGCGCGGGTCGTGTGGCACGGATCTGCGCCGGGAGGGCGAGCGGCGCCGCGGTGAGCGCGAGCGCGGCGAAGCAGAGGCGAGTGAAATTTGGCATGCCCCTAACATGTGGACGATCGTCCACGCTCGCCATCGACGGCCGAGGCTTGCATCTTGGGGCCATGAATCACAGCCCGACGCGATGAGGGCGGTCCGCGTTCAAGAGTTTGGGGAGCCCGAAGTGATGCGGCTCGAGACGGTCGACGACCCGCGCCCCGCCCCGGGCGAGGCGCTCGTCCGCCTCGATGCAGCGGGCGTGAACTTCATCGACGTCTACTTCCGGAAGGGACTCTACAAGACGACCCTGCCGTTCACCCCCGGCAGCGAGGGCGCGGGGACGGTCGTGGCCCTGGGTGAGGGCGTGACCGCTCCGCGCGTCGGCGACCGCGTTGCCTCGACCAACTTCGCCGGCTCGTACGCCGAGCTCGCGACCGCGCGCGCGGATCGGCTCGTCGTCCTCCCGGATGGCGTCAGCACGCGCGACGGGGCGGCCGCGATGCTGCAGGGGATGACGGCGCACTATCTCACGACCTCCACCTACGCGCTCGAGGCGGGCGACCGCTGTCTCGTGCACGCCGCAGCCGGCGGGGTCGGCCTGCTCCTGTCCCAGATGGCTCGGCGCATCGGCGCGACCGCCATCGGCACGGTCGGCACCGAGGAGAAGGCCGAGCTCGCTCGCGTCGCGGGATGCGCCGAAACGATTCTGTACATGAGACAGGATTTCGTCGCAGAGGTGAAGCGCATCACGAAGGGCGCGGGAGTTCACGTCGTGTACGATTCGGTCGGCGCCACGACGTTTCTGAAGTCGCTCGATTGTCTCGTGCCGCGCGGGATGTTAGCGCTGTTCGGGCAGAGCAGCGGCCCCGTCGCGCCATTCGACCCGCAACTCCTGAATCAGAAGGGCTCGCTGTTTCTCACGCGGCCCACGCTCGCTCATTATGTCGCGGCCGCCGAGGAGCTGCGCTGGCGTGCGGGCGACGTGCTCGGATGGCTCCGCGACGGATCGATCAAGCTGCGCATCGACCGCGAGGTGCCGCTCGCGCACGCATCGGAAGCGCACCGGGCGCTCGAAGGAAGGAGGACGACGGGGAAGGTGCTGCTCGTTCCATGAGGCATCACTCGTTACCCCTCGCCCTCCGCGTGCGTCCCTGATCGATGCGCCGCTCTTTCGTCATCCTGCTCTCCGCCATCTTCGCCGCGACAACATCAGTTGGCGCCCAGACGCCCGCGCCAGCCGGCACCGCCCCGCCCAAATTCGAAATCGTCGACAATTCGTTTCTCGTCGAGGAAGCGTTCAACCAGGAGCACGGGATCGTGCAGAACATCCTTGGATGGACGCGCCAGCACGGCGACTG
>JBJMNM010000218.1:0-4176 GCA_045804305.1 Gemmatimonadaceae bacterium
CTCGAGAAAGCCAGCGATCCGATCTTCGCTCACCGCGAGGATGCGAGCGTTGACCGGATCGGAGATGTCGGTGGGAACGGTGAGCGCCATGCACCCAAGATAATCAGGGGACGCCCGTGGCGAACGTTCATTCGCGAATGGCTTCAGTACCTCGGCAGCGTGTGCCTGACTTCCCGCGCTCCACTCGCCACGCCGAGCCCCACGGCCAGTCCGATGCTCAGCGACGTACCCACGCCGACGTAGGGGATCCAGGCGAGAATCGGCATCGAGACCGCGGCGGCGCCGAGCCCGGCGATCCACGGGGCGATGGCGCTCTGCACCGCGTCCACGTACCGCAACCGACGGGTGACGAAGTTGCGCGTCTGCGCGAAAGCCAGCATCACGAGCGCGGTCGAGATGACAAAGCTCAGGATCATGTACCACATGGACGTCCTCGTCGTGTATGGGGTCTGGTGTGTCGTACGTCACCCGCAGATCGGAGTTTCACGCGCCGACTGGCTTGCCGCATCGTCTCGCCATAATTTGTGGGCCACCCTCACCTGCCAGGCATGATCACGCTGCGCGTCACCCGTCACGATCGCAACGAGCAGATGCTCGCCCAGTGCCAGAGCAGCGTCATCCCCGCGCGCGGCGAGGTTCTCCAGCTGGATACCGTGGAGAGCGACGGGACGATGAGCCGACCGAGCACGATGTGGCGCATCGTGGCCGTGACGGTGCATGTGCCGTCGCTTCATTCCTCGGCTCCCGCCGACGGCTCGCCGCTCTCGGTGAAGACCGTCGAGGTCAGCGTGCTCCCGGATGTTTCGCTGCTTCCGGCACTGCATCACGCCGCGGAACAGGTGCTCTCCGAGTCGCGGATGTGACGCGACCGTCACCGTCGGCCTGCCTGGGCTCGTCTCCACGCACTAGGTTTCGGAAGTGAATGCCCCCTCGATTCCCACCGCAGCGCCCACGCCCGAGGCCGCCCGGGAGCGGCCGCTTCACGCCTCGGGCGATCCGCTGCATCGCGTCAGTCACGCGCTTCCCGAGCATCTCGCGACGTGGCAGCTGCCGCCCGGCTGGCACTGGGGCAGCGAAGGGGTCTGGGAGGACCGTCGCCACTTCCAGGAGCTCGTCGACGCCCTCGGCCGATCGCTCTCGCTCGTCAGTGCCCCGCTCGCCGAGCACGCCGGGTGGATCGAGGCAGAGGCGCGCGCGCTGGCGCATCGCAACCATCCCGCGGTGCCGACCACGTATCACTACTGGTCGGTGAATCAGGAGAGTCGGCGCGGTCCGGGCTATCTGCGCCGCTGGATTGCCGGAGAGGCCATTGGCGCGCGACTCGCGCGCGCCGGTGCGGAAGACGTGTCCGTCGCGCTGCGCGTCATGCGCGAGGTCGGATCCACCCTCACCTATCTGCACGACGCCGGCAGCGTACATGGGGCGCTGTCAGTCAACAACGTGCTCACGTCGCCGATGGGCCGACTGTGGCTCATCGGGTGGCAGTGGGCGGTGCCGATGAGCAGCGTGCCCGACGGTCTCGCGCCCGACGCGACCAACATGCCAATCCCGCCGGAATGGCGCGATGGCTGGAAGCCCACGCAGGCGAGCGACCAATGGCAGCTCGCCGCGCTCGTCTTTCACGCGTTGACGGGCGAGATGCCACCGGTCGATGACATCCCGCCGTTGTCGCTCGTGCGGCCCGACGTCCCGCCCTCGGTGTCGGCCGTGCTGGACCGCGCCCTGCTTCACCAGCCGTCGCAGCGGTATCCCTCGGTCGCCACGATGGTGCGCGCCATGGACCGCATCGTCGGGAGTCGCACCGTGCTCACGCTGAGCGGCGAGCACACGGCCGCCGCGCGCGAATCGCCCGAAGTGCGCCTGCGCTGGGCGCTCGCCGACGACTACGAGGTGCTCGCCCCGCTCGGCGCGGGCAGCTTCGGATCCGTGTGGCGCGTGCGCGATCTGTCACTGGGGCGCGAGGTCGCGCTCAAGCTGCTGCATCCGCATATCGCGCGCGACGAGCGCGCGGTCGGCCGCTTCCGCCGAGAGGCACGTCTCGCGGCGCAGCTGGCACACCCGGCGATCGTTCCCATCTACGACTGGGACAATCGCGGTGACGTGGCGTGGTACACGATGGAGCTCGCCGAAGGCGGGTCAGTGGCCGACCTCATCGCGCGCGCGGGCTGCCGAACGCTGTCCGAGGTGGCCCCCCAGATCGACGCCGTACTCGGCGGCCTCGGTGCCGCGCACGCGGTCGGCATCGTGCACCGCGATCTCAAGCCGGAGAACATCCTCATCGATCGCTATCGCCGGTGGCGCATCGCCGACTTTGGCATCGCGAACCCGGCCGGCGAAGAGGTGCCGGGTGCATCAGGCACGCCGGCGTTCTCTCCACCGGAGCAGCTCCTCGGCGAGCCGCAGGACGTGACGGCGGATCTCTTCTCCCTCGCGGCGATCGCCGCGTTCGTGCTCAGCGGGCACCCGCCCTTCGGTGACGCCGACGCCAAGACGATTCTGGCGCGCGAGCTGGCCGGGAAGCCCGACCTCAGCGGCTTCGCTCCCGAGATCGCCGCGTGGCTGGAGCGCGGTCTCGCCGCCGAGGCGATGGAGCGGTTCCTGGATGCAGCCGCGATGCAGGAGGCGTGGCGCGAAGCGGCCGGCGCCGTGCTCGAGCGCGAGCGTCGGGTTCCGTGGTGGCGTCGCATCTTCGGCAGCGAGGAAGGCGGCGAAGGTTGGTGGCGTGAGGAAACGCCGGCCGCGGAGTAGGCGCGCACGCAAGCTGCATCGAGGCAGCGCATGACATTCAAGTCGATCAACCCCGCAACCGGCGAGACCATCGCCGAGTTTCCGGAGCACTCCGCTTCGGACATCGAGACGCGACTCGCGCGGGCGAGTGCCGCCGCGCCCCTGTGGCGCCACACGCCGATCGCCGAGCGTGCGGCGATGGTCGGTCGAGTTGGCGCCCTTCTGGAGAGCGACAAGGAGCGTCTGGGCCGCATGATGACGCTCGAGATGGGAAAGCCCATTCGCGCCGCGGTCGAGGAGGCGGCCAAGTGCGCCACGGCGTGCACCTATTACGCCGAGCACGGTGCCGACTTCGCGGCCGACCAGGTAGTGAACGACCCGGATCATCGCTCGTTCATTCACTATGACCCGCTCGGCGTGGTGCTGGCGGTGATGCCGTGGAACTTCCCCTTCTGGCAGGCAATTCGCTTCATGGCGCCCGGTCTCGTCGCGGGCAACGTCGGTCTGTTGAAGCACGCGTCGAACGTGCCGCAGTGCGCGCTCGAGCTGGAGTCGCTCGTGAAGCGCGCCGGCGCGCCGGAGGGCGTATTCCAGACGCTGCTCATCGGCAGCGACGCCGTGGCGAGTGTACTGTCGGATCGTCGGATCGCTGCCGCCACGCTCACCGGCAGCGAGGGCGCGGGCAGCAGCGTCGCGGCGGTGGCCGGAAAACATCTCAAGAAGACGGTGCTCGAGCTGGGCGGAAGCGATCCGTTCATCGTGATGCCGAGCGCGAACCTCGATCGCGCCATCGAGACAGCCGTGAAGGCGCGCACGATCAACAATGGGCAGAGCTGCATCGCGGCCAAGCGATTCATCGTGCACACCGACGTCTACGATCGCTTCCTCGCCGGCTTCGTTGCCGGCATGCAGGCGCTCAAGATCGGCGATCCGATCGATCCGGCGACGCAGCTTGGTCCCCTGTCGTCAGCCAGGCAGGCGGAGGAGCTCGAAAGCCAGGTCGCGAAGTCCGTCGCCCTCGGTGCAGCGCTCCGCCTCGGCGGGAAGCGGATGCCGCCCGGCTCGGCCTATTTTCCGCCCACGGTGCTGACGGATATTCCCCAGCAGGCGCCTGCGTGGAGCGAGGAGCTGTTCGGCCCGGTCGGCTGCGTGTTTCGCGCGCGTGACATTGGCGACGCGATCCGCATCGCCAACGGGACGCGGTTCGGCCTGGGCTCCAGCGCCTGGACGACCGATCGCGCCGAGCAGGATCGCTTCGCGCGCGACATCGACTCGGGGATGGTATTCGTGAACGACATGGTCGTGTCGGACCCGCGCTTCCCCTTCGGCGGCGTCAAGTCGTCCGGTTACGGGCGCGAGCTGGCCGATATCGGCATGCGCGAGTTCATGAACATCAAGACCGTGCGGATGCTCGTGGGTGGAGAGACCCACGCGGGGCGGACGGAGTAA
>JBJMNM010000219.1:0-2196 GCA_045804305.1 Gemmatimonadaceae bacterium
GAGGACGTGGCGGAGGGCCGTACTAGCGCCGACTTCCAGCGAGCGCCGGCGCGCAGGGTGCGCCCGATGGCCGCCGCCCTCACCCATCCGGCCGCAGGTCGTCGTGTCGGCGGCGCGGCGCCTCCCTGTGCCGTCGCTCGTGTGGCGACTCGGCACTGCGGAGCAGCTTCACCAACTCGTGGTCGTTCAGGTCCGCCCAATCCGGTGGCCACTCGGTGAGGTCCACGGCGTGGGACTCTGAAGAAAACCGCAGCACCGGCGGTGCGCCGCCGGCCTGCGCCACGACGGACGCCCGCCAGACTTCACCGCCGGGATAGAGAAAGCTGCGCACCACGCCGAGGTAGCGCATGTCCAGATTCCCGTTCGGATCACGGGGCATGCTCGCGGCGACGTCCGGTGGGACGCTCGGAGGCAGATCCTTCGGGCGCGACCCGCGCTTCCGCTTTGCGCCCAGAGGACGCAGGACCTCCGCCCGCTCCACGAGTCGCTCGAGGTCCGCCTCGTCGCGTTCCTCCCATGCATACGGCGGCGGGCAGAGACGGCGCTTGTCACGCCCATCGGTCGTCTCGAACACCACCCACCCCCCCTGAAAACACTCCGAGAGGTAGTCCTCCGCCTTCGTCTGCGGGTGCATCGATTCGGGTGTGACTTCCCACGCCCGCCATTCACGCCCGCGATGATCCCTGAACTCACGCACGGTCGTAGCCTCCTGCGCTCTTCCGATTTCTCGATCGGCCCCGTCGCGGGCTGCGGCGCCTCGCGTCAGTTGTGCGAGCGCGGCAAGGCCTGTTCCAGAACGCGCGATCCGGGGTCCGCTCCCCCAGCGCATCGCGAGACCTAGGGGCGGGTCGACGACTGCGCCACGAACAGCGTGTGCAGCGTCCCCGACGTGCCATGCGACCACACGCGCACCGTCTCGACAGCCAGTCCCGCGCGACGGAGCGTGCGCTCGAACTTCCGATCGTCCTGCGCCGACCAGTACACGATCCGCCCGCCGGGTCGGAGTGCGGCGGCGGCGGTGCGAATGCCGGCGTCCGTATAGAGTGCGCCGTTGCCCGACGTGGTCATCGGGTCCGGGCCGTTGTCGACGTCGAGCATGATCGCGTCGAAGCGGTCCGTGCTGTCGCGCAGCACGGCCGCGACGTCGGCGTGACGCACCTCGACGCGCGGATCGCGCATCGCTGCGTGCGCGAGCGCATAGTCGGGGTTCTCGTTCCAATCGATCACGGCGCGCACCAGCTCCGCGACCACCACGCGCGCGTCCGATCGCAGGATGCGCAGCGCGGTCTTGAGGGTGAAACCGAAACCGAGCCCGCCAATCAGCACGTGCGCATCCTCGCGGTCGCGGAGCGGTGCGCATGCCAGCTCGGCGAGCCGATCCTCCGAATGATGGTGGCGCGTGGACATCAGCTCCGCCCCGTCGGCACGGATCAGGTAGTCCCCATCGTGGCGATGAAGGGCCAGGATGGTTCCGTCGGGCGTGCGCGCCTCGGCCAGGCGCTCGAGCTTCTTCATGAGTGAAAGCTAGCGCATCGGTCGACCCCCCCCCCGTTCACGAACCGCTCGACAACCTCAACGCGGTGCCGTCACGCCCGAATGGCTCGCGCGCGCCGCGAACACCGGCACCAGCCGTTCGGCACAGTCGGCCGGCAACGGCGTGTCCGGTTGCCGGACGAAGGCGTCGATGATCAGCGCCGCGCACGCCGACACCATCGGCCGTGGGAAGGCCACGTGCCCTGATGCCGGGAAGTGAATCCGGCGTGCATGGCTCAACGTTCGCGCCGCGTCGTCGGCGAGTGTCGCCGGCGTCTGCGCGTCGTAGCCGGACGAGATGAGCAGCGTGGGCACGTCGCTCGAGACCGGCGACGTCGCATCGGCGCCGTCGAACGGCACGCCCAGCGCATCGCAGAGGAAGCGGCTCCGGGCGATGGGCTCCCCTTGTGGGCGATAGGAACGACCTTTCGCGTTGAATTAGCTGAAGGTGGCAGGCCGGTCAGGTTTGTATCGCCCCAAACGGTTGAATCTTTCTGGCCGAACCGGAATTCATGATCGTAACGAATAGTTATTTCCGGCCAATTCTGTGCACGTAGGCCGAGTTCAATCCACGCGTCCCCGCGATCGACGTACATTTCCGGGTAGGGCGGATTGAAAAATACATCGTTGTGCGGAAAGAACCCGCCATTGCCGTCATACCAA
>JBJMNM010000220.1:0-4029 GCA_045804305.1 Gemmatimonadaceae bacterium
AGCTCGCCGTGACGCTCTCGCCCCGCCTGGATCTCGCGCTGCAGGTCGACTACGCGGGCACCAGCAAAGGTTCCGAGTACCGGCATTTCGATGAGAGCGGTGCGCCCATCCGGCAGACGACCACGTTCAAGCGCGTGCCCGTCACGGCCAACCTTCGGGCCTACCTGCTTCCGCGCGGCCGAGAGATCGGCAAGCTGGCGTGGATCCCGGCCAGCGTGGTCCCCTGGATCGGCGCGGGTGGCGGCGTGATGTGGTATCAGTTCAAGCAGCAGGGCGACTTCGTCGACCTGTCGAACCTGAACATCTATACGGACAGTTTCGACTCCAACGGATGGGCGCCCACCCTGCAGGGAATGGGTGGAGTGGACGTCAATCTCAGCACACGCCTGGCCTTCACCGCGGATCTGCGCTACAACTGGGCGCGTGCGACGCTGGGCCAGGACTTCATCGGCTACAACAAGATCGATCTGTCGGGCGTGTCCACTGCGCTTGGCTTCACCGTCAGGCTCTAGATGAGGAACTTCACAATGCGCAGGCACATCAAGGAGCTCGCCGCCGCCGCTGCGTTCATCGCGCTGGCCGGGATGCCGGCCGCAGCGCAGCAGTCGGGCGTGGTGCCGAGCTGGCAGGCGTGGATCGGCTGCTGGACCACGGCACCGGGCGTGGACGCGACGGTGGCTGCACCACCGCTCGTCTGCATCACGCCGACCTCCGACCGCTCGGTCGTGGACGTCACGACGATCGCCGGCCAGAAGGTCGTCTCCTCGCAGAAGATCGATGCATCGTCACGCGAGCAGCCGATCAACGCCAAGGGATGCACGGGCACGCAGCAGGCGCGCTGGTCGGGCGATGGCCGTCGCGTCTATCTGACCTCCGCCGCCGATTGCGGCGGCGTGCAGCGGAGGATGAGCGGCATGCTCGCCATCACGCCGACCGGCGACTGGCTCGACATCCAGGGGATTGCGGCGGGCGAGGGTGAGAACGTGCGTGTGGCACGCTATCGCGACGCCGGTGTGCCGAGCTATGTGCCCGCGGAGATCGCGAGTGCGTTGGCTGGTCGCACCGTGCTGAGCGAGAGCGCGCGCATCGCGGCCGGTGCCGCCGTGCGCGCGTCGGACGTGCAGGAAGCCAGCCGCGCCGTGAGCCCGGCGGTCGCGGAAGCATGGCTGCTCGAGCGGAAGCAGGCGTTCGCGCTCGACGCGGCTGAGCTCATCCGGCTAGCCGACGCGGGTGTTCCCGCCCGCGTGACGGATGCGATGGTGGCCGTCTCCAATCCGGACGTGTTCAACGTCGCGCATCGCGACCTGGAGGGTGACACGAACCAGGTGGTTGGCCAGCGCATCCGCGTGTACATGGACCCGGCGAGTCCGTGGGACTGGGGCTATGCGGGCCGATACGGCTACAACCCCTACGGCTATGGGTACAACGGATATGGCTACAACCCGTATGGCTACGGCAGCTATGGCTACTATGGCCAGCCCGTCATCGTCGTGGGGAATCCACAGACGCCCGCCGCGCATGGCCGCATGGTGAAGGGCCAGGGTTACAAGGGCGACCCCGCAGCGACGCCGACAAGAGGATCGAGCGGCGCGTCGTCGAGCCCGACCGCCTCGTCGTCCGGCTCGAGCTCGTCCGGATCGGCGTCGAGCGCTCCGGCACCCGCTCCGGCGCCCGCCCCTCGCACCGCCACGCCAAAGCCGTGAGCGCCGGCGACTGAACATCGATGGTGAAGCGCGAAGGGCACATCGATCTCGATGTGCCCTTCCGCGTTCCATGACGCGCGTGCCGCGGCTCACTCCTCCAGCAGCACGCAGAGTGGGGCGAGCGCGGGCACGTGCGAGCCGAGCACGCGCAGCGACGCCAGAATCGGCACAGCGACGAAGGCACCGGCCACGCCCCAGATCATCCACCAGAACATGACACTGATCAGGATCGCGGTCGGATTGAGTCGCAGTCCTCGGCCATACGCCACCGGGCTGACGAGATTGTTCTGCAGGGTGGTCACGATGAGGTACGCGGCAGGCGCGAGCAGCGCGTGCGCCAGCCCCTGACCCATCGTCAACCCCGTGAGCAGCAGCAGCGCGACCATGGTGAGGCCGCCGAGATACGGGATGAATTCGGCGAGGAAGGTGAGCACGGCCCAGAGCAGGGGCGCGGGCAGCCCGATCGCCCAGATCGCCAGGCCGATGACGATGGCCTGACCGATGTTGATGTACAGCGTCACGAGGAGATAGCGCGCCACGACGTCGTGCATGTCGCCGGCGATGGAGGTCCAGCGGCGCGCACGCTCGGACGACGCCGCGATGCGCGCGAGCTTGGCCGTCCATTCTCCGCCAGCGGCGAGCAGAAAGAGCACGAGCAGCACCTCCTCCACGATCTCCGCGGCGAGCGCGGTGGTCACCCCGAACGCGCTCCGGATGGCGGTCGCAGGAGGAAGCGGCGTCGCGGATTGGCCCGGGGTGGAGTCGGCGCCGTGCGACGTCGACGAATCGCGCCGGGCTGCGCTCCCCGTGGCAGCGGAGCCAGAGGGAGCGCGCGCCCCGCCGGTGATGCTCCGAAATCGCGCGGCGAGCTCGTCGAGCCTGGCGCGCGCCGCGGTGATTCCCTTCGGCAGACCTTCCGCCATGCCGCGTACCGGTTGCTGAAGTGCCGCACCCACGGCGACGACCAGGACCAGGCCGGCCACCACGACGATCGTCGCCGCTGCGGGCGTGGGAAGTCGCAGGCGCTGGAGCGCCTGCACCGCCGGCCACAGCACCGTGGCCACGATCACGGAAAGGGTGATCGGAACGAACACATCGCGTCCCAGCCAGAGTGCCCCGACACCGAGGAGCAAGGCGACGACGATCACGGATGCGTCGGCGGCGCGATGCCGGCGGTCCGGAGATCGTGGCAGGTCGGTCTCGCTCATGGGCGAGTCCCCGACGCATGGCTCGTTCCGTACATTAGTCCGAATGCCCGAGCTCCCGGACGTCACGCTCTACGTCGAAGCACTCGCTCGTCGCGTCGTGGGACAACCGCTCGTCCGCTACGCGATCCTCAGCCCATTCGTGCTCCGCACCGTGGAGCCATCGCTCGATGCCGCGATCGGAGTGACCGTCGCCGGTGTGGAGCGCCTGGGCAAGCGCATCATCCTCGCGTTCGAGAACGACGTCTTTCTCGTCATTCATCTGATGATCGCGGGCCGCTTCCGGTGGTACGCGGCCGGCGCTCGCAAGAAGGTGCCGGCCAAGCTCGCGCTCGCCGAGCTCGAGTTTCCGCCGGGGACGCTGGTGTTCACCGAAGCGGGCAGCAAGCGCCGAGCGTCATTGCACGTCGTGCGCGGGCGCGACGCGCTGCGCCAGTTCGATCGCGGTGGGCTGGAGGTCCTCGACTCGACGCGCGAGCAGTTTGCCGAGCGACTGATGCGCGAGAATCACACGCTCAAACGGTCACTCACCGACCCGCGGCTCTTCAGCGGCATCGGCAACGCCTATTCCGACGAGATCCTGCATCGCGCCCGCCTGTCACCGCTGAGGTTGACGAGCCGGCTCACCGCCGAGGAGATCGCGCGCCTGCACGACGCGACGCGTGAGACGCTGGTGGAGTGGACGGACCGCCTGCGAGCGGATGCGAATGGCGGCTTTCCCGAGAAGGTCACCGCCTTTCACGAAGGCATGGCCGTGCACGGGCGGTTCGGACAGCCCTGTCCCGTGTGCGGCACGCCAGTGCAGCGCATCCGCTACAAGGACAACGAGACGAACTATTGCGCGCGCTGTCAGACGGAAGGTCGGCTGCTCGCCGACCGCGGGCTGTCCAGGCTGCTGCGCGAGGACTGGCCCCGCACGCTCGAGGAGCTGGAGGGGTAGCGGCGCAGGTGCAGGCCCTTCGCTGCGCTCAGGACGACAGTTCCATCGGAGCGTAGCGCAGCGTGAGGCAGCCGGGCGTGAGGCCGGGACAGTAGTAGCCCAGCACCTCCAGCTTGTACAGCCGTCCATCCCGCGTGCGCAGCGCGTACACGTGGCCGCCCGGCGTGAGCAGGTGTGTGAC
>JBJMNM010000221.1:0-6064 GCA_045804305.1 Gemmatimonadaceae bacterium
GCTCGAGTTCGAGCGTGCCCGCGCCGAGCTGCTGCTCGCGCACGGTCGCGAGGCGTACGACGCCGGGCTGCATCGGCTCGAATGCGAGCGGCGGAAGCGTCGCGAGGAGCTCGCCCGCTTCCTCGACACGATCGTCCAGGCCAACGAGCCGACCGTGCTCGCCGAGGGAAGCTTCGAGGCGCTGGAGGCGATCGGGGGGCGCACCTTCGTCGACTTCGACGGCCGCACGCGGCCGCTCCTCGAAGACCACGAGCTGCAGTTCCTCATGATTCCGCGCGGCAATCTCGACGCACGGGAGCGGCGAGAGATCGAATCGCACGTCACGCACACTTACCGCTTCCTCGAGCAGATTCCCTGGACGCGCGAGTTGCAGGCGATCCCGAGCATCGCCTACGCGCATCACGAGAAGCTGAACGGGCGCGGCTACCCGAACCGCGTCACCGGCATCGAGATTCCCGTTCAGGCGCGCATCATGACCATCGCCGACATCTACGATGCGCTCACGGCGACCGATCGGCCGTACAAGCGCGCCGTGTCGCGCGAGCGTGCGCTCGACATCCTGAGCATGGAAGCGCGCGAGGGGACGATCGATCCCTCGCTCCTCGAGACGTTCGTCGGCGCGCAGGTGTTCGAGATGGTGCCGACGGGGACGGGAGCCTAGCGCCGCGTCAGGAGGCTCGCGTCGCCACTGGCTGCACCTGAGGCAGCGCGAGCGCCCAGGCCAGCACGAGGTGCATGGGAAGGAACATCGCGACGATCGCTCGATTCTCCTGCCCCCCCGGGATGATCGCGAGCAACGCCCCGATCGCGGACAGGAGCAGAACGGCCGCTGCCACGACGCGCGCCGCAGGCCTGGCGCGATCGCGCAGGAGGGCGAGCGGCACGAGCACGACGAGCGCGAGCGAGAGCGGCGACAGTTGGAACAGATTCTCGTTCCACGACCAGAACACGTGCCGCGTCGCGGTCCAGGCGAGGACCAGGATCACGCCGACGATGCCGCACGCGAGCGACCACACCATCGCGACGAGCGCGAACCCCCAGGCGGCGCCTCGACGACTGATCGCCATGATGCGGATGACCGCCAGCGTCGCGGCGAGTATGACTCCGACGAACAGCAGCCGCCAGACGAGTCGGGGGGCCGTCGCGAGCTCAGGAATGAGCGTCGTCCCAGGCAGCGGTGTGATGCGGCGCTCCTCGGCGACGAGCCGGTCGGGAGCGCCGCCTGGACCGATCGGCAGCGTGAGATCGCGGATCGCGTCGCGCAATCGCATCGGGATGAAGAACGACTCCCACATCGTGAGAGGCGCGTCGGCGGGTCGGCCAAGCGCGATGTCGATGCCCGTCTGGATCGGTCGATCGCCGTCCGTGAGACGCAGGCTTTCACGACGATAGCTGAGCGGCGTGACGATCGAGTCCGTTGCCGCGCGCAGCGCGCCGCCAATCGCGCGATCGAGTGCGTCGCGCAGGCGCGTGGAGCAGTTGTCGCGGAAGTAGTCGTAGCGATAGAAGCGGTTCTCCTCCTGCTCGTTCCAGCGCAGGAAGTCGCGAAGGGCGAGCTTCTGCGCCGGCGTGAGATTGAGCCGTTGCAGGGTGATCGGTCGCCCCAGTGCCCGATACTGCTCGATCATCAGGTTCGCGTCCTCACCGCCCATCCAGTAGCGGGTATCGCCGGTGAGGAACCGCTGCAGAAAGCGAGGCTGTCGGAAGCTGAACAGCCCCCAGTTGTAGGCGACGTCGATGCCGCGCGCACCGTCGTGGATCCAGAGCGCGTTGTGCCCGAAGCGCTCGAACACCTCCTCGCCCAGACCGAACGTCATCAGCGTGACATCGAGCTCGCTGCCGGGCACCGGCATCGACGCGGTGGGGGCCGCCGCGCGCGGGCCTGACGTCTGCGCGGCGAGGCCGGCAGTGCAGAGCACGAGCCCCGCCGCCGCGGCACACAGCGTGGCGCGCCAGGGGCGCCACCGATTCACAGCCGGATCTCCTTCCCCTCTTCGGCCGACCTGTAGATCCCTTCCACCACGCGATGCAGCACTACCTGATCGACCGGCGCTTCGTACTCCGCGTCGCCGGCGATCACGGCGGCGAAGTGCGCCAGCTCGGCGCGATACGATTGGATGAACGCGCTCTCCCGCGCCGCCGCACCGCGCGGCGAGACGTCCGTGGGTCGGCCGTGCAGTTCCTTCACGACCCGCAGCGGAGCCAGGCGCGTGCTTCCGCGTGTGGAGATCGTCTCGAACCACCAGCGCTCTTCTTCACCCACGTAGCCGCCCTGCACGTCGAACGCGAACACGGCACCGTTCGCGCAGCGCAGGTGCACGAGCATCGATTCCTCGACCGCGTTCTTGGTCCCGCCACGATCCATGTGCGCGCTCACGCGCTCGGGCTCGGGGTTGTCGGCGAGCCAGAGGGCCAGGTCGAGCAGCGGCAGGCCATAATCGAAGAAGGCGCCGCCGCCGGACTCCGCGCGGCGCTGCCGCCATCCCTGATCGGCCCGACGATGATGATAGGCGCCGGCCCGAATCCCGCTCAGTTTTCCGAGCTCATTTCCGCGCAGGAAGCCGGACAGCGCCTGCACGTCGCTGCGGAAGCGGTGGTTGTTCGCCACGAGCACTTTCCGACCAGCGCGTTCGGCGGCGTTGACGATGCGCTCGACACCGCGCGACGTGAGCGCCATCGGGCGTTCGCACAGGACGTCGATCCCCGCGGCGATCGCGCTGAGCACGTGCGGCTCGTGCAGATGATTGGGCGTCGCGACGACGACCGCGTCGAGCCCTTGCGCTTCGAGCAGATCCTCGATGTCGGTGTACGTATCCGGGACCTCGAAGCGGTCCGCGAGCGCGCGCGCCTTCGGGCGGTCGTTGTCGCACAACGCGAGCAACCGAACGCCGCGCATCTTCGACAGCACCGGAAGATGCGCCACCTGCGCGATCGCTCCGGCGCCCACTACGCCGACGCCGAGCGGCGACGTGCGTCCCTCGAGTCGCTCTACGGCGATCTGCGAATCACTGGATCGTGCCAACGCTGGTGCCGGGATAGTAGGTGCGAAGGATCGTGCGGAAATCCTGTCCCGCACGTGCGCGGCCGATCGCGCCGCTCTGGCACATGCCGACGCCGTGCCCGTTGCCACCGCCGTGTAGCGTGAGAGTCTCCACGCCGCGGCGCCCCGATGCGACGTCGACGGAAAAATAGGTGCTGTACAACAACTCGCCACCAGGCGTCCGAAGCGCGGACCGGATTTCGTTGCCGCGGAGCGACCAGCGGCCGCGATCCGTGTCCACGGTGAGCGTGCCGACGCGTCCTCCCGGCGTGACCGTCGTCACCGCCACATTCGTGACCGTGCCCACTCCGCCGGCGCCACCGGGCAGATTCCGCACGTAGCGCCCGACCAGATCGCGCAGCTCGTCGCTGCCGATCACGCGCGTCCATCGGAATCGAGGTGCCTGGTCGCAGTAGAATCGCGTCGTGCCGGGAATCTGGTCGCTCACCCGCTGCAGGTAGGGCTCGGCTGCAGCGCGCCACGAGTCCTGCGGTGCTGCGGTGTAGCCACCGCAGTTGGCGTGATACGGCGCATTGACGACGGCGCCGTTGAACAGCAGCACCAGCCCGTGCGTCGCGTCCACCGACCGATTCCCGATGAGCGACTCCACGCTCGCGCCGCCGTACACCTGGTCCTGCGTCGTCGCGGTCATGTCGTACGCACGGTGACCGTCGCCGAGTCGCGTGACGGCGTAGCTGCGCGCGGTCACCGCCTGCGCCTCTACGGCCGCGGCATCGCCCGCGGCGGACGTTCCGATCTCGAGCGGCACGACGCCACGCAGGTAGTCGTCCATCCGCACCCGGTTGACGACGAGCAATCCGTCGTCGGTCGCGCTGACGAGCAGCTCTCCGCGCCACCGGCGCCCGTTGAACTCGATCGTTCCGCCCGGGTCGATCGGTCGCACGATGATCGGAGACTCGCGAAGCGGTACCGAGCTCGCGTCCTCGCGTCGCGCGCTCACGCGTCGGCCGTCCTGTTCGAGCAACCACTGTTCGCGCGCCTCTGGGAGTGCGAGCTGCGTCGTGCCGTCCGCGCCATACATCCGCCATCCGGCATCGCTGGTTACGTGCACACTCGGCAGCCGCGACCCGAGCAGGATCCGTACGGTTCGCTCCGATGCGTCGCGCGGGCTGCGTGCGGCTTTCTCCAGGTCGCCGCCCGACGTCACGACGGCCGCGGGGGTGCGTCGTCGCACGGAAGCGGAGCACGCACCCCCGAGCACCGCCATCGCGAGCAACACCCACGCCGACGTGCTGTGCGCCAGGCTACGCACGCGCCTCGGCGAGTGCGGCGTCGAGGCGCTCGAGCGTGAGCGCGATCTCGGCGTCGCCGTGCGCAGCCGAGGTGAAGCCCGCCTCGAACGGCGATGGCGCCAGGTAGACGCCGCGCGCGAGCGCCGCGTGGAAGAAGCGCTTGAACAGCGCGACGTCGGACGTGCGCGCGTCCGCGAACGACCGAACCGGCTCCTCGCGAAAGAAGAAGCCGAACATCGAGCCGGCCGAATCCGCGCTGAATGGAACGCCGCGCCGCGCCGCGATACCGCGCAGCCCTTCGACGAGTGCGCGCGTGCGCTGCGACATCGCATCGTGGACCGCCGGCGTGAGCGCGGTCAGCGTCGCGATCCCCGCCGCCATCGCAAGCGGATTGCCCGACAGCGTGCCCGCCTGATACACGGGACCGCTCGGCGCGACCTGCTCGAGCAGATCGCGGCGTCCGCCATACGCGGCGACGGGTACGCCACCGCCGATCACCTTGCCGAGCGTAGTCAGATCAGCCGTGACACCGAAGCGCTCCGCGGCCCCACTCAGTGCGATGCGAAATCCGGTCATCACTTCGTCGAAGATCAGCAGCGCGCCGTGCTCGTCGGCGAGGCGACGCAGTGCCGGGAGAAATGCCGGGTCGGGCGGGATGAATCCCGCGTTCCCGATCACCGGCTCGACGATGATCGCCGCGACGCGACCGGCGTTTCGCCTCAGAACTGCTTCAACTCCGTACACATCGTTGAACGCGGCGGTGAGCGTCAATGCCGCGAGCGCGGCGGGCACGCCCGGCGAGTCGGGAAGGCCGAGCGTCGCGACGCCCGACCCCGCGCGCACCAGGAAGCTGTCACCGTGCCCGTGATAGCAGCCGTCGAACTTGAGCAGCAGATCGCGCCCCGTGGCCGCTCGTGCCACGCGGAGCGCGCTCATCGTCGCCTCCGTGCCGCTCGAGACGAAGCGAAGCATCTCCACGTGCGGCATCCGTGCGCGCACGAGCTCCGCGAGCTCCACCTCGAGCCCGGTGGGAATCCCGAAGCTCGTCCCGCGCATCATCGTCTCACGAAGCGCGTCGAGCACCACGGCAGGTGCATGGCCAAGGACGAGCGGACCCCACGACAGGACGTAGTCGAGGTACTCGTTGCCGTCGACGTCCCAGATTCGCGCGCCCTCGCCCCGTTCGACGACGAACGGCTCGCCTCCCACGCCGCCGAACGCACGCACCGGCGAGCTCACGCCCCCGGGGAAGAGATCGCGTGCGCGCGCCATCAGCGCGCGCGACCGCGCCGTGTCGCGCACGGAGTCGACCCCTGTCACCGACCGAAGCTCCCGATCGTGGCGCTCATGACGGGAAGGGCGCGCCTACGTGGCGTCCCCGTCGCGCCGGCGCGATCCACCACGCGCAGCAGCGAGGCGCGGAAGTCGACGTCTTCCTCGACTCCCTCGATCACGGCATCGACGATCGTGCCGGGCGCGAGCGAGGCTGCCCCGTCCAGGTAGGTGACACCGTCTACATCGTCCGCCTGCCACACCGTGCGCGCCTGCGCCTCGCCATCGACGACCCGGTCGACCATCGCCCGGGCGGTGCGCCCCACGAACCGCTCGTACCGTTCAGCGGTGATCTGGCGCTGCAGATCCATGAGCCGCTCGAGGCGCTCGCGCTTCACCGACTCCGGCACGTCGTCGGTCATCTCCGCCGCGCGTGTTCCCTCCTGCGGCGAGTACGTGAATGCGCCGACGCGCTCGAACTGGATCTCCTCCAGGAAGC
>JBJMNM010000222.1:0-3909 GCA_045804305.1 Gemmatimonadaceae bacterium
CAGGCCGACGGTCGTGCCACCGTGGATCCAGGAGGCGGCTCGCCGCGCGGCCGCCGCAGGCGCGTTCGACGTGGAGCGGGACAGCGCCGACGAACACCTGCTCTCGCTGCACGCGGAGCGTTTTCGTCTCGCCTCGGGCCAGCTGCTCGTGGCCGCCGCGGTGGCCGACGAGGTAGAGCTGACCGACCGCTTCGCGGCCCTGATCGCGGCATTCGGCGGCGCCGCTGTCGCGGCCGTGATACTCGTGCTGGCCGGTGGCTACTTCCTCGTGCGCAAATCCACCGAGCCGGTGGAACGGTCGATGGAGCACACCCGCCGGTTCATGGCCGACGCGGCGCACGAGCTGCGCACGCCGATCGCGGTGCTCCGCACGCGAGCGGAGGTGGCGCTGCAGGCACCGCGAACGCCCGAAGGCTACCTGTCGGCGCTGCGCGGCATGGGGCAGGAAGCGCAGCGGCTGGGGCGGGTGGTGGACGACCTGCTCACCCTCGCGCGGGCGGACGCCGGGGAGCGACCCATGAAGCGCGAGCGGTTCTTCCTCGACGACGTGGTGGTCGACGCCGCACTCTCGGTGCGCACCCTCGCGCAGGCCGCGGACGTGGAGCTGCTCGTGGAGGAGTTCGAGGAGACGCCGCTGGTGGGTGACGCCGGCCTGGTGCGCGAGCTGGCGGTGGTGCTCCTGGACAATGCGGTGAAGTTCACGCCGTCCGGCGGCGTGGTGCGCGTGCGCGTGCAACCGGAGCCGCAGCCCACGCTCACCGTGGAAGACAGCGGCTGCGGCATCGAGCCGGACCAGCTCCCGCACGTGTTCGAGCGCTTCTATCGGGGCGACCGATCGCGCTCCAGAGCCGGCGGTGCCGGCCTCGGCCTGTCCATTGCCTACTGGATCGCGTCCGCGCATGGGGCTCGGCTCACGCTCGCGTCCGAGCCGGGCGCGGGTACGCGGGCCACCGTCGTTTTTCCGCGACCGATGCCCGGCATCGCGGCCGGATGACGAGCGCCATGTCACCGTGGTGACAGGTACTCGAGCTAGGCTACGGCGAGTGATGCAATCTCTACCCAGGCTCATCCGGCGCGCGCTCATCATCGGGCTGGTTGCCGGCGCGACGCCGCGCGACGCGCGCACACAGATTCCCGTGACCCGGGCCGCCGCCGAGAGCGCGGCGCTGGCCGCGGGGCCGCGCGTGGCGCTCGCGCGCGCCGACACGGCCGCCGCCCGGGCGGCGGCGATCGTCGCGCGGCAATTGCCGAATCCCTCGCTGTCGCTCCAGCGCACGGGCGCCCCGCCACAGCGGCACGTCATCATGGATGTCCCGTTCGATCCGCCGTGGGTGCGCGGGCCGCGCGTGGGCGCCGCGAACGCGCTGACCCGCGCATCGCGACTCAGGTTCATGTCCGAGCGCGCACAGGCGCTGCTCGAGGTGGACACCACCTATACTCGGACGCTCGGCGCGCAGGCGCGGTTCCGGTTGTCGCGACAGACCGCGCGCGATGCGGACAGCCTGCGGAAGATGACGATATCGCGTCGCGACGCGGGGGACGCGAGCGATCTCGACGTCGATCTGGCGACGGTGACGGCTGGCCAGCAGCTCAACGTGGCCGCGAGCGACTCCCTCACCTACATGAGCACTCTGCTCACCGTACAGACGCTGATGGGCATTCCAGCGGACAGCGTCGCGATCGTGCTGGTGGATTCGCTGCGCCTCGGTGCGATGGACACGGGCGTGCTGCTGCGTCAGGCCGACAGTGCCGGTGCGGCGGCGGGCGCGGGCGTGGCGGTTGCGCCTCGCGCGTCGATCGTCGGAGCACCAGCGAGACCCGGCGTTGTAGCGGCCACGCCGAGCGTGGCGGCAGCCGAGGCCAATCTCCTTGCTACCGAGCTGGCAGTTACTCGCGAGCGCCGCAGCGTGTTCGGCATCACGTCGTTTCAGGTGGGCGTGGAGTGGCACGACCCAACCGTGGAACCGGCGGACAACGAGAAGCTCTGGGTGCTCGGCCTCGCCGTTCCGCTGCCGCTGTTCAATCAGAACAAGGGCGCGATCGCGCAGGCCTATGCGGAGCGCGATCGGGCGCGCGCCGAGCTCACGGCGGCGCGCCTCACCGCGCGCCAGCGTCTGGTGGAAGCGTTGCACGAGCTGGCGTCGCTGCGCGCACGTGTAGCGCGCGACCAGGAGCTCGTGGTGCGAGCTGACCGCGTGGCGTCCAAGTCACTGGAGGCCTACCGTGAAGGCGCGTCGGCGCTGCCGGCGGTGCTGGAGGCGCGCCGCACCGCGCGCGAGGTGCTGGGCCAGTACATCGACGACCTGACCGCGCTCATCACCCTGCAGGCAGAGCTGCGCGTGCTCACCCAGACCGTACCACCGCAATGAACGCACCCCTGCCCGCCCGCTCCCGCCGAGGAATCACCCTGGCGCTGCTCGCGCTCTCCGCAACGATCGGCGGCTGCAAGAAGACCGAGGCCTCGGCGGACGAAGCGGCTACACCGGTCGTGACGGCGAAGACCGCGGTCGTGAGCGTGGAACCGTTCACGCACACCACGTCGGCGATCGGCGTCGTGGTCGCGCGGCCCGGACGATACGCTGCGCTCAGCGCGCCTGGCCCCACGCGCGTCTCGAAGGTGTACGTGGCGCAGGGGCAGCGTGTGAGCGCGGGCCAGCCGCTGGTGGAATTCGACCAGGCCCCATTCGCGGCCGCGGCCAACGCGGCACAGACGGCGCTCAGAGCCGCCGAGCGGAGCTACGAGCGCGCGCAACGACTCGCGAACGAGGGGATCGTGCCGCGCAAGGATGCGGAGCAGGCGGCGGCGGATCTCGCGAAAGCGCGCAACGACGCCGTGACGGCGCAGCGCGACCTGCAGCTCTCGGTGCTGCGCTCCCCGGTGAGCGGCGTGGTGACGCGCCTGACGGCCGTGCTGGGCGCAGCCTCCGACGCAGCGCAGGTGCTCGTGGAGATCGCGGATCCGTCGGCGTTCGACGTCGCGCTCGCACTCGGGCCGACGGAGGCCGGCGCGGTGCATCAGGGCTCCAAGGTCACGCTCAGCGCCGGCGAGAAGGCCGGAGGTGAAGCGCTCGGCACAGGAGTGGTCCTGTCGATCGGCGTGGCGCTCGACACCGCGTCGCGGTCGGTGCCCATTCGCGTCAACGTAACGACGCCGTCGCGCGCGCTCCGGCTCGGCGAGAGCGTGTACGGCATCATCGCGGTGGAAACGCGGCCGAGCGCGGTGGTGATTCCCGTGGAGGCGCTCGTGCCGGGCGAGGAGCCGGGAAGCTACAAGGTGTTCGTCGTGGACAAGGACGGCACGGCGCACGCGCGACCGGTGAAGGTCGGTGATCGCACGGAGACGAAGGTGGAGATTCTCGAGGGTCTCAAGGGTGGGGAGACGGTCGTCACGCAGGGCGCCTACGGATTGGCGGACAGCGCGAAGGTCGCGCGCCCCGTGCCCGTGAAGCCGTGAGCGACCAGAGCACGCCGGATGTGACACGGGAACGCTGGACGCTGGCCGGGGCCGTCGCAAGCCAGCGCCGGTTCGTCTATCTGGTGGTCGCGCTGCTGTGCGCGGCCGGGATCTGGGCCGCATCCAGGCTTCCGTCGGCGATCTATCCCGAGCTGCAGTTTCCGCGCATCACCGTGGTGGCGCAGGGGTCGTCGCTCGACGCGCGACAGGTGGTGTTCAGCATCACGCAGCCGCTCGAGGAAGCCATCTCGGTGGTGCCGGGCGTGACGCGAGTGCAGTCGCGGTCCATTCGCGGCGCGAGCGAGATCTCCATCACGTTCGCGCCGAACACCGATATGGCGTTCGCGCTGCAGCAGACGCAGCAACGAGTGAACCAGACCGCGGCCGTGCTGCCGCCGGGACTCGATCTCCAGGTCGAGCGGCTGTCGCCGTCGCTGTTTCCGATCCTGTCGTAC
>JBJMNM010000223.1:0-2923 GCA_045804305.1 Gemmatimonadaceae bacterium
CAACGGGGTGCGCTCGATCGACAGCACGGCCCAACGTTAGCCGTGTCGTTCATGCCGCACTTGCAGGCTGGTGCGAACGGGCCGATGCGTCGCTCGAGATGAGCACCGCCCAAGCCGCCTCAGCCCGCCACCGGCCCCTCCACCCTGGCCGTCCGCTCTCTATAGAGATAGCCAGCCCCGAGCAGGAATACCCCGACCGCTCCATACGCCCCTACCCGCAGCAGCACGCCGCTGATCAGCGAGGCCTCCACCACCGCCTTGACGGCCGCGTAGATCGCCAGCGTGAGCCCCGCGAGCCGCAGTGGCTGGACGCCAAGGATTCGTCCCGCCACGATCGACGCGAGCCCGCATGCGGCATAGTACGCGATCAGCAGGAACGACGAGAGGTCCGGACTGAACGCCTGGGCCATCTCCATCCGCCCCCACAGAATCGCGAAAGCCGCCACCACGCCAAGGCGAACTGGTCGGTCCGCCCATCGGGTGTCACGCTCCTCCGGCGCTCGCGCGATGAGCACGCCGGCTATGCCGAGCCCGAGTGTGGCCACAAGGGCTGACGCAGACGACCTCGTCATGAATGGGATGTACGCATACGCCTGCCGACTGGCGAGCTGATCGAGGGCGGAAAGTGCCGCACTCCCGAGCGCGGCCGCGACGGCGATCAGAGGAAGTGGGCTCAGCTCGTCGTGCAGCGCGGCGGCCAGGACCAGCCCCCAGGCTACCAGCCCCGCCACCAGTCCGAACGGAGTCGGCCAGAGGAGCTCAGCCACGGCGATCGCGCCAAGGAGGCCGCCGGCAAGCAGGTGGGCCCCGCCTCGCGTCGGCTCGCGTCGCCGCCGCTCGAGCTGCCACGCCACGAGCGCGAACACGGTCCAGATGCCGAACACCAGCGCCTGCGCTTGCCGACTCGTGGCGACCGCCGAGGCGATGCCGATCGAGAGGAATGGGAGCAGCACGGCGCTGACCGTCCAGAGCGGGCGCCAGCTGCGATGCACGAGAAGGGCGGCATACGTGACGCCTGCGATCGCGAGCGCAACGAGCCACGCCTGAACCGGCGGACCTGACACGATCCGATCCCACCCGATCGGCACGCCAACGAACGACGCCATCAGAAACACCCGGGCCAGGGCGCCGCGCCATTCACTGGGCGCGAGCAGGAGCGCACCCAGCGCGCACGCCCCGCCGAACAGGACGATCGCGAACGGCGCGTACCACGCGGCGATCATCGGCATCGTGGCCGCGGCGAACACGTAGAGGAGCGCCCCCGCGCTCAGCACCGCGAACGCGCGCCACCAGCGTGCGTCGCGAATCGCGCGCAGCGCGCCCACGAGCACGACCGCGCCGTAGGCGAGCAGCACCGGGGCCGTCCCGTGGCCGTAGGAGGTGACGAACGGTGCGGACAGCGCGCCCGCCATCGCGACGCAGAACAGGAACTCGCTCTCGTCGCGCAGCGCGAGCCCGACGAGAGCGACGGCCACGACGTCCACGATCGCGAGCGCGACGGGCAGCGGGATCAACCCGAAGCCGGGGCCCGCGCCCCATGCCACGAGGTCCACCATCGCCAGCGAAAGCGCGAGCAGCACGTTCCCGTAGCGCACGTCGCCGCGGCGATGGAAGTACAGTCCCGCCATCGCCATTCCCGCCGCCGCGATCGCGCCGATGGACACGCGGACTTCGGGGGTGAGGAGCCCGCGCAGCGCGGCCACCTTGATCAGCACGCCCACGCCCATGAGGATCACGAGCGCGGCGAAGATCAATGTGCCATATCGCCCGACGAGCGATTCGATCTCGTCGCCGGTGATGCTCGGATGCGGGAGGATCGGAGGGCGAGACGGCGCCTTCGGAGGCGGCGTGCGCGGCGCGGCGGCGACGTTGTCCGGCGCCCGCAACCGCGCGACTTCTTCGGTGAGCGCCGCTACCTGACGCTCCAGTGCAGCGAGCCGGTCGTCAGCGAGGGTCATGCCTGAACATACGAGCCTCGGCGACGACCGCCAGAGATCCCGACACTCGCTACGCTCGTGCGGGACAGGCCTACGGCCGCATCACCACCTTCGTGCAGCCGTCCTCCTTGTTGCAGAACATCCGGTACGCATCCGGCGCGTCGTCGAGCGTGAGCCGATGACTGATGATCGACGTCGTGTCGAACTCGCCGTCCAGCACGCGCTGCAGCAGATCGGGCATGAACTGCTGCACGTCGCACTGCCCCGCCGACATCTTCAGCCCCTTGGCGAAGAAGGCGCCGAGCGGGAACTTGTCGATCAACCCACCATACACGCCGATGATGCTCACTCGGCCCCCCTTCGCGGCGGCCTGGATCGTCTGACGCACCGCGGTCGGCCGATCCATCTCCAGACGCAGCGTCTGCTTCACCTTGTCGCTCTTGCTCAGCAGGTCGTGGCCATGCGCCTCGAGCCCCACGGCGTCGATGCACACGTCCGGACCGCGGCCGCCGGTCATCTGCTTGAGCAGCTCCACGAGGGCGTCGGTCTCCTCGTAGTTGATGACCTCCGCCTTGCACACGTCGCGCGCGAGCGCGAGCCGCTCGGGAAAGCGATCGATCGCGATCACGCGGTCGGCGCCCTGCAGGTAGGCGCTCTGGATGGAGAAGTAGCCCACCGGACCGCAGCCCCACACAGCCACCGTGTCGCCCGGCTTGACCTCGCCGCGCTTCGCCGCCTGCCACCCGGTGGGGAGGATGTCGGAGAGGAACAGGACGTCCTCGTCGCTCACGCCGTCGGGCACCTTGATCGGTCCCACATCGGCGAACGGCACGCGTACGTACTCCGCCTGACCGCCCGAGTAGCCGCCATACATGTGCGAGTAGCCGAAGATCCCCGCGCCGGCTTCCCCATACAGGCCTTCCGCGATCTCCGCGTTCGGGTTGGTGTTGTCGCACGCGCCGAAAATGCCCTGCTTGCAGTACCAG
>JBJMNM010000224.1:0-2566 GCA_045804305.1 Gemmatimonadaceae bacterium
GACAGTGATGCCGTGGCGCAACTCGACTCGGCGAGCTTGAGCGCGGCTCCGGTCATTCTGCTGGGGCGGGGCGGCACACGCTACTCGGCGCAGCTCGGGGATCCGCCGAGCGACGACACCGAGGACTGCGAGCGATGGCCGCTTCGTTCGATCACCGGCAAACCTGCCGACGGCGCCTGGTCGGTGGGATTCGTCAGTGGCCGCGTCGTCGGACTGCCGCTCGACTCCGTCGACGTGCTCTCGGCTCGTGACAGCGTGGCGCTGGTTGCGGAAGCCTCGCGACTGGCGTCGTCTGTGACACTCCCGTCCGGAGCGGCATTTCAGGGGCTGCGCTTCACCGTCCGCGACATCCGGCGCTTCGAGGCCCTGCCAGGCATCCAGGCGCTGGTGGCGCACCTCACACGCCGCGTGAACCAGGAAGCGAGCCCGCAGGAAGAGCAGACGCTTCTCATCGCGGAGCGCGACAGCGGTGTGACGTCGGGGCCATATCAGCTGGCGTACTCGGAGCGATCTTTCGGTCGCGAAGAGCAGGTCGTGGCGCCTGAAGTGCTCGCGGCCGTGCGCATCGTCGGCGGAGCACAGCCGTTGCTGGTGGTGGCTCGCGACAGTGACGACGGGATCGTGTACGCCTTGCTGGAACGAACGGGCAGCCGGCACTGGCGGGTGCGCTGGACGAGCAGCGTCACGCGGTGCGGCTGAGCCAGACGTTGGCGTCCGTTATCTCGACCTGCCCAATGCCGCGGGCGCCCGCGCACGGCCCACGGCTCCGGCCAGTGCGGCGAGCGTGAGCAGATACGGCGCGACGAGGAAAAGCTGGTACGGCGCGCTCCATCCCATCGCCTGAAAGGCGAACTGCAGCGCACTTGCGCCGCCGAACACCAGCGCGCCCAGCGCGACCCCTAACGGGCGCCATCGCCCGAGCACCACGATGGCAATCGCGATGAAGCCCCTGCCGGCCGACATTCCTTCGGCGAACGTGCCCGCCTGCGCGAGCACGAGCGTGCCTCCAGCGAGCCCTCCCAGCACTCCGCCAGTCAGGATGGCCACGATGCGCACGCGGTCAACATCGATGCCGGCCGCTTCGGCCGCCTCCGGACGCTCGCCGATGGCCCGCAGCGCGAGACCGGCATGCGTGTGGCCAAGCCACCACGCGAGCGCCGGGGCGAGCAGGTACGCCACGTACGTGATCGGTGGCTGCGCGAAGAGCGCACGCCCGATCACCGGCAGCGCCGACAAGCCCGGGATGGCAAGCGGTGCACTCGTGGAAATGTTCAGGGCCGCGCCGGTGCTGCCATACAGCGCCTGATAGAGAGTGCCCGTGGCACCCATGCTCAACAGCGTGAGCGCCGTTCCGGTGATGATCTGATCGGCGCGCAGCGCGACCACGAAGAACGCGAACAGGGTGGCGATGACCACCCCACCGACCACCGCGCTGGCATATCCCGCCGCCACTCCCCCGGCGGTTGCGCCAACGAGCGCGCCGAACGCACCGGCGAGAATCGCGCCTTCCAGCCCGATGTTGATCAGTCCCGCGCGCTCGACCAGCACCTCCCCGTACGCGGCGAGCACGAGCGGCGTGGCGGTGCGAATCGTGGCGGCGAGAAACGGCTCGACGACAGCGCTCACGCTGCGCGCTCCGGCGTTGCCGTCATCGGCGCCGGCGCGGCACTTCCACCATGGCGCTGTCGCAGCGCCTGAGCGCCAACCACCCCCAGGATGAGTACGGCCTCGATCACCGACACGAGCGCGGAGGGCACTCCCGCGTCACGCTGCATTGCCGCAGCTCCCGCCTCGAGCGCACCAAACAGCAGCGCCGAGGGGATCACCATCCAGGGATCGAGACCGGCGAGGAGTGCCACGGCGATGGCCGTGTAGCCATAGCCGGGTGAGATGTTCTCATAGAGTGCGTACGTGACACCGAGGACTTCGATCGCGCCGGCGAGGCCAGCCAGCGCACCGCTCATCATGAACGCCCGCGTCGTGACCGCACGCACGTCGATCTGTCCGGCGCTCGCCGCCGCCGAGGCACTTTCGCCGGTCGCCATGAGGCGGAAGCCGGCCGCCGTATGCCGGAGTGCCCACCCCATCACGACCACCACCACCAGCGCGATGACAATGCCTGCGTGGAGTCGGCCAGCGCCGGGCATGTGCCCGAGGCGCGCCCAGGCAGCCACGGCCTCCGTCTGCGGGTAGGCATGGGTCGGCTCCTGAAGTGGGCCCCGGACGAGGTACGACACGCCATACAGCGCCACGAAGTTGAGCATGATGGTGCTGATCACTTCGAGTACGCCGAAGCGCGCCCGCAGCATGGCAGCCACGCCAGCCCATGCCGCGCCGGCCGTCACACCGGCAATCAGCGCTGCCGCCAACGCCACGATACCCATGGAGGGCAACGCCAGCGCAACGGCGGTCGCGGCTGCGGCGCCGGCTAGCAACTGGCCTTCTGCGCCGATGTTGAAGACGCCGGCTCGAAAGGCGACTGCCACCGCGCATCCCGTGAGCATGAGCGGGATTGCACGAACCAGAGTCGCGGAGGTGAGCGCGTACCAGGAGCCAACCGACCCTC
>JBJMNM010000225.1:0-3629 GCA_045804305.1 Gemmatimonadaceae bacterium
GAGGAGAGGTGGATCGGGGTCGTGACGGCGCCCGTCGTGGGATCGACCGTGTGGCCCGCGTGCACGGCGAGCGTCTCGATGCGCATCGTGGAAGGGTGAGAGGAACCGGCGCCGCCGGCGTCGCGTGAAGATACCCGGGACGCCGGCCAGGCAACATGGAGCGGGCGGGCTGCGTAGCTTTCCTCGGCGACGTCGCCTCTCGTCATTCCCTCCCATACCAGGACCCATCTGATGTCATTTCGTTCGCTCGCCTCGTTGGGCGCGCTCGCGTTGCTGCCCGCCGGGCTCGCCGCGCAGGCGCCCCTTCCGCTCAAGTACTCCGGTCCGCCGACCAGCGCCGCCATCACCGCCGGCGATCTGATGACGCGACTGTATGTCTTCGCCGACGATTCGATGATGGGGCGTGAAGCGGGTACGCCTGGGCACATGAAGGGCACCGCCTACATCGCCGCCGAGCTGGCACGGCTCGGCCTCGTGCCGGCCGGCGACAACGGGACGTACTTCCAGAATGTCCCGTTCATCTCGCGCCGGTTCGACCCGAACACGACGCTGACCGTGGACGGCGGGTCGCTGGTGGGACTCACCGACTTCGTCGCGACTCCGTTCCGTGGCGCGGCGCCGCTTCCGCTCGACGGCGTGCAAGCCGTCTACGGTGGCGTCCTGGGCGACACGGCGCACGCGATCACGGCCGATCAGGCGGCCGGCAAGCTCGTGGTGCTCACGCTCGCCGGACCGCCGCAGCTTCGCTTCGGGGCCAATGGTCCGCTCGCCAAAGCGGCGGGCATCGCCGTCGTGGTCGGGCCGCAGCTCACGGCGCAGCAGCTGATCGCCGGCCGCACGCCGTCGCTCACGCTCAAGGCCGCGGCGAGTGCACCGGGCGTGCCGGTCACGCTGTACGTCACACGCGGGGGTGCTGAGCGGCTCCTCGGTGGTTCGCTCGATGGCATGGCGGTCGGGACCGCGGGAAAGACGGTGCACGGGAACCTTCAGTACATCGAGGCACCGGCGCCGACGCGGAACGTCGTCGCGATCCTGCCCGGCACAGATAGCCGGCTCAAAGGAGAGTACGTGGCAATCGGGGCGCACAGCGATCACATCGGCGTTCGTGCCGCCGGCGCGCTGGATCACGACTCGCTGCACGCCTTCAACAGTCGTCGCTGGTTCGCGTCGGAGAATCCATCCGGAGCGAGGCTTACACCGGAGCAGCAGGTCGCGCTCCAAGGGCGCATCGCGGACATTCGGGTGAATGTCGATTCGCTCCACGCCGGCCAACCGGCCCGCCGCGACTCGATCAACAACGGCGCCGATGACGACGGCTCCGGAACGGTGACGGTGCTGGAAGTGGCCGAAGCCTACGCGAAGGGAAAGGTGAAGCCGAAGCGCTCGATCCTCTTCGTCTGGCACACGGGTGAGGAGAAGGGTCTCCTCGGCTCGCGGTACTTCGCCGACAATCCCACTGTCCCGCGCGACTCCATCGTGGCGCAGATCAACATCGACATGGTGGGTCGCGGTGCGGCACGCGATCTGGCCGCCGGCGGCGACAAGTATCTCCAGCTCGTCGGCTCGCGGCGGCTCTCCACCGAGCTCGGTGATCTCGCCGAAGCGGTGAACAGGACCGAGCCGATGCCGTTCACGTTCGACTACGCCTTCGACGCGAACGGTCATCCGGAGAACATCTATTGCCGCAGCGACCACTACAATTACGCACGCTACGGCATCCCCGTGGTGTTCATGACGACCGGCCTGCACGGCGACTACCATCAGGTCACCGACGAGCCGCAGTACATCGACTATCCGCACATGGAGCGCGTGGGGCGGTACGTGTTCGACCTGTCGGACCGCGTCGCCGATCTCGACCATCGGCCCGTGGTGGACAAGCCGAAGCCCGATCCGATGGGGAGCTGCCGGCAGTGAGGCAGTGAGACGGTGAGAGAGTGAGACAGTGAGATCAAGGGCACACCAGACTTAGTCGGGTGTGCCTTTGCCGTTCACCGTCTCACCGTCTCACCGTCCGACCGTCTCACGCTCTCACTGTACTCACTGGCATCCATTCTGCCCCCTCTGCCATCATGCGGATTCTCGTCACGGGTGGCACAGGGGTCGTCGGCGTGGGGACGGTCACCGAGCTGGTGCGTCGAGGACACACGGTCGTGCTCTTCTCGCGTCACGCCGCCGACGATGCGCGGCAGTGGCCGGCAGGCGTCATCGCGCGGGTGGGTGACGTGGCCGACGCCGCGTCCGTGCGCGGGGCCGCGGACGGATGCGACGTCGTGCTGCACATGGTGGGCGTGGTGGACGAGAGCGAGGGTGCCACGTTCGCCGACGTGAACGTGGGCGGCACCGCCAACATGCTCGCCGAGGCGGAGCGGGCCGGCGTCGGCCGATTCGTGTTCGTCTCCTCGCTCGGCGCACCGCGCGGCGCATCGGCCTACCATGCATCGAAGCGCGAGGCAGAGGCACTCGTGCGCCGCTTCCGCAAGCAATGGACGATCGTGAGGCCCGGGAACGTGTATGGTCCCGGCGACGAGCAGATCTCGATGCTGCTCAGGCTCGTCCGTAGTCCAAGCCCCGTCGTTCCAAAGGTGGGCGCCGGTGACCAGCCCATCCAGCCGATCTGGTGGGAGGACGCCGCGCGCGCGCTCGCGGCGGTGGTCGAGCGCAGTGACCTCGGCAATCGAGAGCTCGATATCGCAGGCCCGGAGATCACGTCGCAGAATGACCTCATCGAGCGCTTGAGCAGGATTACGGGACGGGACGTTCACAGCGTCTCGGTGCCGGACTTCCTCGCCACGCTCGGCGCGAAGGCGGTCTCCATGGTGGGCTGGGACATGCCGTTCAGCGACGAGCAGGTCACCATGCTTCACGAGGGCAACGCGATTGCACCGGGTGGAGTGAACGCACTCGCAGACGTGCTCGGTGTGACGCCGACACCCCTCGACGCCGGACTGCGCATGCTCGCCGACGCGCAACCTGAACAGCTTCCCTCGGAGGGAGTCGGGGCGCTCAAGCGGAAGCGCTACTGGAGCGACATTCATTCCTGCCGCCTCAGTCCTGAGGAGCTGTTCGCTCACTTCCGCGAACACTTCAACGAGGTCACGCCGGTATTCGTCGAAGTGGGTGCCGAGCCGGCCGTGTCGGATCGGATCGACGAGGGGGAGACGCTCACGCTGTCGTTGCCCATGCGAGGGCACGTGCAGGTGCGCGTCGCCGAAGTCACACCGCGCTCCGCCACCTGTCTGACGGTGGAAGGCCACCCGCTCGCGGGCGCGGTGCGTTTCGCGTGCGAGCGTAACGGCGACGCGATCCGGTTCGAGGTGGAGGTGTTCGAGCGGGCGGCCAACGTGCTGGACCTCATCGCCATGCGCACGCTCGGTGACCGGCTTCAGGATCAGACCTGGGAGGACGTCGTAGCGAGCATGGTCGAGCGAAGCACCGGCACCGCGCCGGAGGGAGTCCAGCACAGATCCGAGTCACTCGACGACGCGGAGGCAGAGAGGATCGAGCGATGGGTGGCGTCACTTGCGCTGCATCGCAAGCGAGTGGAGAACGCGGAAAAGATCAACAGCTAGGCGCTACGCCTTTTCCGCCTCTTCCCAGATCACGTCCAGCGGGCGGGACTGGCAGTGTGC
>JBJMNM010000226.1:0-3750 GCA_045804305.1 Gemmatimonadaceae bacterium
GAACTACGTGTCGAACGCGATCAAGTACGCCGATCCGGCGAAGGGCGTGCGGTGGGCGGAGATCTCGGCCGAGCTGGTGCCCACGTCGCCGGACCATGACGGTGAGCTGATCATCCGCGTGAAGGACAACGGCCTGGGCGTACCGGCGGACGCTCGGCCCAAGCTGTTCGAGCAGTTCTTCCGCGCGCACACGGCGACGGTGTCCGCGGAGGGGACGGGGCTCGGTCTCAACATCGTGCAGGAAACGATGGAGTCGCTCGGCGGGCGCGCGTGGGCCGAGTTCCCCGACGAGGGCGGCAGCGTGTTCGCCATCTCGTTTCCGTCGCGGCGAGCGGAGGATGCCGAAGCGGCGCCGGAGCGGGATGGCGCCCCGGCGATGGCCGAGGGCTGACGGCAGTCGCATCGGCGCCCTACCCGCCTCCCGGCATGCGAGCGAGGTTTAGCGCATGCCGATCGTCTTTCCCTTCGATCCGAACATCGAGCGCGCGGCGACGATTCCCGCGCGGCTCTACAACGACCCCGTATACCTCGAGCTGGAGCGCGAGCGGGTGTTCGCGCACACCTGGCAGCTCGTGGGGCGCGTGGAGCAGGTGCGCGACCATGGGCAGTTCTTCACCGCCGGAGTGGGAAACGATTCGCTCGTGGTGCTGAGAGACGGGGAAACGCTGCGTGGATTCCACAACGTCTGCCTGCACCGGGCGGGGCCGGTGGCGAGTGGGTGTGGCAAGCGGAACACGCTCCAGTGCCGCTACCACGGCTGGACGTACGGTCTCGATGGCACGCTGCTCAAGGCGCCGGAGATGCAGGGTGTGGAGCGATTCACGCCCGCCGACATGCATCTCGTTCCCGTGCAGGTATCGACGTGGGGTCCGCTCGTGTTCGCGAACCTCGATGGCAAGGCTCCGCCGCTGGTCGAGGTGCTCGAGGACGTTCCGAGCCGCGTGGCGCCGTTCCGCTGCGAGGAGATGCGCTACGTGATGCGGAAGGAGTGGGAGATCGCGTGCAACTGGAAGGTGTACGTGGACAACTACCTCGAGGGCTATCACCTGCCGGTCGTGCATCCCGGGCTGCACAAGGAGCTCGACTACGACAATTACAAGGTGGAGCCGCACCGGTACTTCTCCATCCAGCACGCGCCGCTCCGCCCGGTGCACGGCGGCGCTCCCGACCGCAAGTACGATCCGGCGAAGACGGACGTCGCCGAGGCGGTGTACGTGTGGCTCTTCCCGAACGTGATGCTCAACGTCTACATGGGGCAGATGCAGACGAACGTCGTGCTCCCACTCGCGCACGACCGGTGCAAGGTGGTGTTCGAGTGGTACTCGACGTCACCGCCGGCGGATCCGGGACGCGACGCCGAGTGGACGAAGCTGCTGGCGTTCAGCGACGAGATTCAGGACGAGGACATCCAGATCTGCGAGATCGTGCAGCGGAACTTGCGGTCGAGAGTGTATGACCGCGGCAGATATTCGGCGGCGCGTGAAAATGGAGTTCATCACTTCCACTCGCTGCTGCACGAGTTTCTCACCTGACGCATGACAGCGCTGGTTAGCCTCTGAAGGCAGTCAAACACGTGCTCGGGCCGCCGTCGTACCCCGACCGAAAGTTCGCCATGCGCTGGTCGCGTGTGCCGTGACCGAGCAGCGCGGCGCGGAGGGAGATGCGGCTGTCGATGCGGCGATTGCCGGTGTACTGCGGCGTGGGATCGCCGGCGGCGGCCATGCCGAAGAATGCCTCTTCCAGGTCGCCGGCTTCGAGGGTGCCGTCGTGCCTGGACTGCTGCGTGAACGCTCCGGCCAGGCAGTCGGCGGTTGCCTCGTTCTCGTAGGGCACGGGCGACGTCTCGCCGAGCTGGATGGCGACGGCGTGTCCCATCTCATGGGCGATGATTCCCACCGCCACCATGTCGCCGTCGGTGCCGAGGGCTCGGGCCGCGGCCTTGGCCTGTCGGGCGACGAAGACTTCGTCGAAGTAGATGGCGTTGCGGGACGGGCAGTACATCGCGTTGTTGCCGGGCATGATCCCGCACGACGTGCGGGCGGCCCCGCGGTAGCGCAGCAGTCCGGGGGGCGCGAAACGAACGCCCAGTTGCTTGAAGTCAGCCGACCACATCGCGACGAGCGCGCCGTAACCGGCCTTGATCTTTCCGTTCGACGCCTCGATGTCAGCCTCGCTGACGTCGTCCGCGGCCGCGGGAGCGTCGGTCACCTGTCCAGCGGCGGCGGTGGCAGCGCTGCTGAGGGCGATGATGACTGCGAGCCCGGCCTGGCGGGCCCAACGTGCGATGGATGCGCGCATGTCGTACCTCCTCAGTTGATTCGTACCCGGGGAGGGAGCGTTGGTTGCGAACGGCAAGGCGGTGTCGCCTTGCCCCTTGACTGTCTCATTGCGACCACGCCGTCGGCTCGCGATCCCAGCGATGCTCGCGCAGCTTCCTGAGCAGTCGCGACTCGAGCGGCATCTCGTCGCTCGTCGCGATGTTGGCGCGCACGTTCGCCGGCTTGCGCATGCCGGGGATCACGACGTCGACGTCGGGATTGGCGAGGATGAAGCGCAGCGCCAGCTCGGGCATCGTCATGCCGGCCGGCACGAGCGGCCGGAGCGCATCCACGCGCTCCAGGGTGGGGTGCAGATTCTCGGGGACGAAGTACGAGTTGCGCCAATCGCCCTTCGGCCAGTGCGTGTCCTTGGTGAGCGTGCCGGTGAGCGAGCCCTCGTCGAACGGTACGCGGGCGATGACGCCGATGTCGAGCTCGCGACAGAGGGGGAAGAGCTGATCCTCCGGCGCCTGGTCGAAGATGTTGTAGATGACCTGCACCGCATCCACGAGCTCCGTGCGCAGCGTCTGCATGACGTTCCATGGCTCCCAGCGGTTCACGCTCACGCCGATGGCGCGCACGAGCCCTTCGCTGCGGAGGTCTTCGACGACGCGCTGCCAGCGCTCGTCGCCCGACCAGGCGTCTTCCCACACGTGGAACTGCAGCAGATCCACGTGCGGCAGCCCGAGGTTGGCCAGACTCCGCTCGGCATATTCGCGCACGTAATCCGCGGGGAAGACGTCGTCGAGCCGATCGCCCCTTCGCGTGGGCCATTTCCGATTCTTGGGCGGGACCTTGGTGGCGGTGTAGATGGTCTTGCCGGAGTTGTTGCGCACGAGGGTTCCGAGCAGGCGCTCGCTGTGCCCTTCGCCGTAGGCCCACGCGGTATCGAAGAAGTTGCATCCCAGGTCCACGGCGAGCTGCATCGCCTCGAGCGACTGCGCGTCGTCGGAGCCGGTCCAGCCGGCCATTCCCCACATGCCGTAGCCGATCTCGCTCACCTGCCAGCCGGTACGGCCGAATCTGCGGTAGCGCATGTCAGTCAGTCTCGTGTAGTGAAAGGGGGAATATGGCACGGATAGGTCGCTCGGGGCTGGCCTCGCGCTTCGGGAACGGCCACTCAGGCCGGCCCCACAGACGCAGGTTCGTCCGGATGCGGCGGATGGTGCGGGTCAGGCGGATCCTGCCTCGAGCCAGCCATGGCCCCGAGACTAACCCCGCGACCAAAAGAAGAAAGGACGTTGGGGTCGCGGGGCTGGCTGCGGTGCGTGCAGACACGCTTGGTATCGGAGCCTGCCGTTTTCCGCGAGGATCCGCGGGCGTTTCCGCGTGGATCCGCGATCACGCCGTTGAACTGCTTTATCGCGGATCTCCGCGGATCGGAACAGCCGCGGATCCACGCGGAACCAATACTCGGCGCAGCGTCGCGTCC
>JBJMNM010000227.1:0-2839 GCA_045804305.1 Gemmatimonadaceae bacterium
CGTGCGCCGCACGAGCCCGGCCTGCTCGAGGGTCTTCACATGCTTCGACGCGGCCGCCAGCGACATCCGGAACGGCTCCGCCAGCTCGCCGACGGTGTGCTCCTGCTTGGAGAGACGCCGGAGCATGGCACGCCGGGTCGGGTCGCCGAGGGCGCGGAAGACGCGATCGAGGGAAGGGGAATCCTTAACCATGAGGTTGAATATACACCGCCGGCGGCGATAGTCAACCCTTGAGTTGAATGAGGCCAGGATGTCATCCCTCCTCGTTCGCTCACTCTTGCGGGATGACATGGAGGGTTGAGGCTTGACAGCTTGCAGCCTGTGGCGTCTTCTGCACTGGCTTCCGGGCTTACCGCTTACCGCTGATCCCCCCACCCAGGGAATCGACCATGCTTCGCCACTGCCTGCTGGCTCTCGGTCTCGCCACCCCGGCCCTCGCTCAATCCGTCCAGTACACCTCACCGGCCGGCGTCGCGTACCGCTCGCTGCCCGACACCGGCCCCGTCGCCCGCGCCGAGCAGGCGCTCCACACCGATCCGCTCAGCGTGGCGAAGTTCGTCCAGCTCGGCGTCGCCCAGGCGGGTGCGCGGCAGATGCAGGAAGCGGTGCACACGTTCACGCGCGCGCTGGCGATCGCGCCGAACGATCCAATCCTCTACCGCTGGCGGGGGCATCGGAATCTCTCGGTGCGCAACTTCGACGCGGCCATGGCCGACCTCACGCGCGGCTACGGGATGGACAGCACGATTTACGGCATCCTGTATCACCTGGGCGTGCTGCGCTTCGTGCGCGGCGACTTCAACGCCGCGGCCGACGCCTTCGCCCGCGCGCAGCCGCGCGCGCCCGACGGGGGCGAGCTCGCCGGCGCCACCGACTGGCTGTGGATGTCGCTTCAGCGCGCCGGTCGATCGGCCGAGGCGGCGGCGATGCTCGCGCGTCGGCCGGACACGCTGCCGGCAACGAACGCGTACGTGCGGCGGCTCAAGCTCTATCGCGGCGAGATCGCGCCCGAGGCCGTGCTCACCCCCACCGACACGAGCGACATCGACGTGGCCACGCTCGCATTCGGGCTGGGGAACTGGTACATGGTGAAGGGCGACACGGCGCGGGCGCGGGAGCTGTTCCGGCGGTCGGTGCAGTCGGGTGGGTGGCCGGCATTCGGGTTCATCGCATCCGAGGCTGAGCTGGAGAGGAGCTCCAAGCGATAAGCTCGGAAGCCAGGGCAGAAGACGCTCCAAGTTGCAAGCTCTCGAGCGATAGCCTTCGCTGATCGCGCGCGCGACAAGCATCGCGAAACTTGGCCACGTTGGTGACAAGGGGCGTAACACGTGGTGCTACGCCCCTGTCATCCCGCACGAGCGAAGCGAGTGTCGGGATGACACCTCTTCCCCAAGGCCGGATCAGCCGCACAGCTTTGAGGGTGCCATTCAGCGACATCACCATTCGCCTTGTCTCCGCCGCGGTGCTTGGCGGGATCCTCGGTCTCAACCGCAACCTGCGCGGCAAGGCGGCTGGGCTGCGGACGCATGCACTGGTATCGCTTGGCGCAGCCCTGGCCGTGCTGGTCGCCGACATGATCGTCGGCACCGAACCGGGCGCGGAACGGGGCGCGGTGACGCGGGCCATTCAGGGGATCGTGGCCGGCGTCGGCTTCCTGGGCGCGGGGGCGATCCTCAAGACGCGCTCGACGCGCGCGATCAGGGGACTCACGACCGCGTCGGTCATCTGGCTCGCGGCGACGATCGGCATCGCCTGCGGCGCGGGCCATTGGCGCGCGGCCGCGCTGGCGGTCGGCCTGGCGCTCGTCGTGCTCATGTTGGGCAGGCCACTCGAGAACGCGTTCGACCGCGCGTTCGGGCAAGCCGTGCGCGAGAAGCATCATGCGCACGACACCGGTGACAGTACGCCTGATGGGCATCATCAGGCATGACGGGCTGGGGACCAGATACTTCGCGACCAATGACCGAAATCACCGATACTCATCGCCGAGCTGCGCTCCGTGGCCGAGAGTCCGTCGCTCGATGGCGCATCGAGAGTGGGGTGTGGGCAGGTCGACTCGTGGGGCTGTTCTACGTCGTGACGTCGCTGTTGCCGGTACTGACGAGCCGCGGCCAGCTCTGGGGAGTTACGCTCTTTTTCCTGTTGATCGCCGGCGGTATCCTCTACGCCGCGGAGCGAACGCGCGCTGGTAGTCGCGTCGCGGCCTGCTCGCTGCTCGCCTTCTTCGTGGTGGCGAAGCTGACGGACGGGCGACCGCTCTGGGCGGGAGCGCTCTGGACGGTGATCATCGTGGCCGCTCTGGGCAATGGCGTCTGGGGCACGTTCGCCCTGGCCGCGGCGCGACGTGATGCCCTGCTGGTGCCGCCCGCCCCGCCGCGAGGCGAGCGTATCATCCAGTGAGTCGCTGGCAGTCGTCGGGCGGTCGATCGCATTCATGGGGAGACCACAGTCGGTGAAAACATTGATGTCAACAGCCAAGGCAGTGGGCGCCGGCGTGCTGATCGCCGCGATGTGGTCCGTCCCGACGCGGTCAGAGACTGCGCTGGCGCGCACGAGCGCGGACACGCTGGCCCGCGTGTCGCCGGCGCAGTTCCTCGCCGCGCCGGAGAACGTTCGCGACGAGCTGCTGCGACGCGGGTGCCTCATCCCGCAGGACGCCGGGCGCACGGGGCTCCGCAACGTGATTCATGGCAGCTTCAGCGGGCGGGGAGCGAACGTCTGGGCAGCGCTGTGCTCGCGCCGCGGCGCGACCACGCTCCTCGTCCTGCGCCCCGGTTCCCCGATCCGCGTCGATAGTCTGAACGCGGCGACTGATGACGCAGGCCGCAGGATCGAGATA
>JBJMNM010000228.1:0-5011 GCA_045804305.1 Gemmatimonadaceae bacterium
AAGAAGTCGCTCCAGGAGATCGCCGATCTCCTCGAGCGTGAGGGATTGAACTTCGGGATGCGGTTCGAGGAGAACGGCGACGGCGTTCGCGTGCTCGATTGGGGTACGCCGCCGAGCCAGGCCGCCGCTGCAGCCCCCGACGACGAAGAGGAGTAACACCCATGCGTCACCGGAAGGCAGGACGGCAGCTCCGGCGCACGAGCGAGCAGAAGCTCGCCCTGATGCGCAATCTCGCGACGTCGCTCATCGAGAGCGAGTCGATCGAGACGACCGAGGCGAAGGCCAAGGAGCTGCGCCCGTTCATCGAGAAGCTCGTCACCAAGGCACGCACCGGTACGCTGCACGCCCGCCGGCTCGCCGTCCGCCACATCCAGAAGCGCGAGGCGGCCGACAAGCTGTTCCAGCAGATCGGACCCCGCTTCGCCACGCGGAACGGCGGCTACACGCGCATTCTGAAGACCGGCCACCGCAAGGGTGACGGCGCGGACATGGCGATCATCCAGTTCGTCGGGGAGTAACCAGCCATGGCCATCGCTCGCAACCGCTGCTTCAACTGCGACAAGGGCGTCGCGTTCGGCAACAACGTGTCCCACGCGAACAACAAGACGCGTCGCACGTGGAAGCCGAACCTCCAGGTCGTTCGCACCCTGGTCGACGGCAAGATCACGAAGGTGAAAGTCTGCACGCGCTGCCTCAACGCGGGCAAGGTGCCCCGCGCCCCGCGCGGCGCGCAGGTGGCGTGACGGCTTGGCCTCGCCGGTCCGACACCCTCAGGGGAGCTCTCCGGGGCTCCCTTTTTCATATCTCCGCCTAAACTCACGTTCCAGTTGCCAACCGCGCTGATCACCGGCATCACCGGGCAGGACGGCTCCTACCTCGCCGAGCTCCTGCTCGACAAGGGATATCGCGTCGTCGGCGTGGTGCGACGCAGCTCGACCACGCCCTACGAAAGGATTGCACACCTGATCGACCGGGTTCAGCTCTGCTCGGCCGATCTGCTCGATCAGACGTCGCTCACCGACGTCGTCCACGACACCCAGCCCGACGAGATCTACAACCTCGCGGCGCAGAGCTTCGTGCAGACGTCGTGGGCGCAGCCCGTGTTGACGGGCGAGTTCACGGCGCTCGGCGTGACGCGCATGCTCGAGGCGATGAAGAAGGCGGCGCCCAAGGCGCGCTTCTATCAGGCCAGCTCGAGCGAGCAGTTCGGCAAGGTGGTGGAGACGCCGCAGCGCGAGTCCACGCCGTTCTACCCTCGCAGCCCCTACGGCGTGGCCAAGGTCTATGGGCACTGGATCACCCTCAACTACCGCGAGAGCTTCGGGCTGTACGCGGTGTCGGGGATCCTGTTCAACCACGAGAGCCCGCGTCGCGGCCTCGAGTTCGTGACGCGCAAGGTCACCGACGGTGCCGCGCGCTGCAAGCTCGGCCTCTCGAAGGATCTGCGGCTCGGCACCCTCGAGGCGCGCCGCGATTGGGGCTTCGCCGGCGATTACGTGGATGCCATGTGGCGGATGCTCCAGCAGGACGAGCCCGACGACTATGTCGTCGCGACGGGCGAGACGTGGTCGGTGCGGCAGTTGTGCGAATACGCCTTCGAGGCGGTGGGGCTCGACTACCACGACTACGTGAAGCACGACGCCCGGTTCGATCGGCCAGCGGAAGTGGACCTGCTCGTCGGCGACGCGAGCAAGGCGAGGGAGCAGCTCGGATGGGAGCCGACGGTGCGGTTCCGGGAGCTGGTCGACATGATGGTCCAGGCGGATCTCGCGAGGCACCGCGGCACGTCGTGACCGTTCGCGCGCTGGTGACGGGAGGCAATGGCTTCGTCGCCCGATGGGCGATCCAGGCCATGCTCCAACGAGGGTGGACGATCACGGCGGGCATCATCGGCGACCCGCCGCCGAAGGACGTGCTTTCCGAGGAGGAGCGCGCCAGCGTGATCTGGCTTCCGCTGGACGTGACGAGGCAGTCGGACGTGGCCGAGGTGGTGGACCGGGCGGCGGCGGATGCCGTCCTGCATCTCGCCGCCATCAGCCACGTCCCTGATGCGACGAGCAACCCGGGCTACGCGTATGAGGTGAACACCGTCGGCACCGTCCGGCTGCTGACGGAGGTCCGCCGCCACCGAGTCGCGGGCACGGCAGACCCGATCGTACTGGTCATCGGCTCCGCCGAGCAATACGGGCGCCACGAGATCAATGAGATGCCCCTCCACGAGGGGATGGAGCAACGTCCGCTGACGCTGTACGCTGCGTCAAAGGCCGCGCAGGAAGTCGCCGCACTCCAGGCGTATCGGAGCGACGGAGTTCGGGTGATCTGCACCCGCAGCTTCAACCATTCCGGTATTGGCCACGGCTCACACTTCCTTCTTCCGTCGCTCATCACGCGGGCGCTCGCGCTGCCGGGACGCGGCGGCGTCCTGCAGATCGGCAACGGCGACACGGTTCGTGATTATCTTCACGTACGCGACGCTGTTGACGCCTATCTGGCCCTCTTCGAGCACGGTGTGACCGGCGAAGCCTATAACGTCTCCAGCGGTGAAGGAGTGAGTGTCCGAGCGCTTGCCGTCGCGGTGTTGGACAAACTTGGCGTCGAGGCCGAGATAACCAGCAGCGCTGCGCTCGCGCGTCCCGTCGACGTCCCGATTCAGGTGGGAAGCAACAGCAAGCTGCGTCACGCCACCGGCTGGGCTCCCCGCCGCACGCGCGATGACATCATAAATGACCTGATTCATGCCGCGACGTTCTGACCTCCACCGCATCCTCGTCATCGGCTCCGGCCCGATCGTCATCGGCCAGGCGGCCGAGTTCGACTACTCGGGTACGCAGGCGACGAAGGCGCTGCGTGAGGAAGGGTACGAGGTGATCCTCATCAACTCGAACCCGGCCACCATCATGACGGATCCGGAGATCGCCGACCGGACCTACATCGAGCCGGTGACGCCCGAGTTCGTGGAGCTGATCATCGAGCGTGAGAAGCCGGACGCACTGCTCCCCACGATGGGCGGCCAAACGGCGCTCAACGTGGCGATGACTCTTGCCGAGAACGGGGTGCTGGCGAAGCACGGTGTGGAGCTGATCGGCGCGTCCGCCCGCGCCATCGCCATCGCCGAGGATCGCAAGCAGTTCGGCGAGGCGATGGAGCGCATCGGCCTGGCCGTCGCGACGGGCGGCATCGCCAATACGGTCGACGACGCGATCGACATGCTGGACACGATCGGTTACCCGGCGATCGTCCGTCCCTCGTTCACCCTCGGCGGCACGGGCGGGGGCATCGCATACAACCGGGAGGAGTTCGAGGCGATCGTGCGGCACGGGCTGCAGGAGAGCCCCACGCACCAGATCCTCATCGAGCGCTCGCTGATCGGCTGGAAGGAGTTCGAGCTCGAGGTGATGCGCGACCGGTACGACAACGTCGTGATCGTCTGCTCGATCGAGAACCTCGATCCGATGGGCGTCCACACGGGCGACTCGATCACCGTGGCGCCGGCGATGACGCTCACGGACCGCGAGTATCAGACGATGCGCGACGCGGCCGTCGCCATCATCCGCGAGGTCGGCGTGGACGCCGGGGGCTGCAACATCCAGTTCGCGCTCAACCCGCGGGATGGCGAGATGCTGGTGATCGAGATGAATCCTCGTGTCTCGCGCTCATCGGCGCTCGCGAGCAAGGCGACCGGATTCCCGATCGCCCGCATCGGCGCGAAGCTGGCCGTCGGCTACCGCCTCGACGAGATCCCCAACGACATCACCCGCACGACGCCGGCGTCGTTCGAGCCGGTGCTCGACTACGTGGTGGTGAAGGTGCCGCGCTTCGCCTTCGAGAAGTTCACCCGCACGAGCCCGCTGCTCACGACGCAGATGAAGAGCGTGGGTGAAGCGATGTCCATCGGCCGCACCTTCAAGGAGGCGTTCCAGAAGGCGCTGCGCGCGCTGGAGACGGGCCGCCCCGGGTGGTCGATCGGCGAGCGGCTGATCGACGATCGCCTGGCGGACGAGACGATCGAGACGCTGCGCGGCGCGCTCCGTCAGCCGACGCCCGAGCGCATCTTCCAGGTCAAGCGCGGCTTCCTGCTCGGCCTGACCGTCGAGGAGCTGTACGAGCTCACGAACATCGATCCGTGGTTCCTGTCCCAGATGCAGGAGCTCATCGAGGCGGAGCGGGGCTACGCATCCCGCGACAGCGTCGACGCCGCAGCCATGCGGCGCATGAAGCAGCTCGGCTTCTCCGACCGGCAGCTCGCCAGCCTGCGCGGCCAGCGGGAAGAGCAGGTGCGCGCGCAACGATGGTCGTACGGCGTACGCCCGGCCTACAAGATGGTGGACACCTGCGCCGGCGAGTTCCCGTCGTCCACCCCCTATCTCTACGGCAGCTACGACGACGAGAGCGAGGCGCCGCGGAGTGGCAAGCGCTCGGTCGTCATCCTCGGCAGCGGCCCCAATCGCATCGGCCAGGGTGTGGAGTTCGACTATTGCTGCGTGCGCGCCGTGATGGCGCTGCGGCAGCAGGGGTACGAGACGATCATGATCAACTCGAACCCCGAAACGGTCTCCACGGACTTCGACACGTCGGACAAGCTGTACTTCGAGCCGCTCACGCTGGAGGACGTGCTCGAGATCGTGGACCGCGAGCAGCCGCTGGGAGTGATCGTGCAGCTCGGTGGGCAGACCCCGCTGAAGCTGACGCGCGGCCTCGAGAAGGCGGGCGTCCGCATCCTCGGGACGTCGCCGGACTCGATCGATGCCGCGGAGGATCGCCGCCGCTTCGAGGCCATCGCGCGCGAGGTCGGGCTCGTGCAGCCGCCCAACGGCACCGCGACGAGCGTCGAGGAAGCGTTGGAGGCGGCGGAGCGGATCGGCTATCCCGTGCTGGTGCGGCCGAGCTACGTGCTCGGCGGCCGTGCGATGCAGATCGTGTACGATCCGCCGTCGCTCGAGGAGTACTTCGCCACGGCCGCGCGGGTGTCGGAGGAGCGGCCGGTGCTCATCGACCGCTTCCTCGAGGACGC